>UQUL01000030.1 GCA_900544235.1 uncultured Collinsella sp. | reverse complement strand
GATTACTACGCGTCTCGTGGGCTCGGAGATGTGTATAAGAGACAGGATCTACACCGTGCTCAAGATCGACGAGGTGTCCAACCTGGGTGCCGCGCGCATCCGCATCCGCTCGCTCATGGCGGCGCTCAAGGACCAGGAGGCCGAGCGCCTGGCCGAGGCCACGGCCGCGGGCGAGGCCTACGAGCAAGGCGATGCCGCGCCGGTGGCGCCCTCCACGGATGCCCCCGCGTTCGCGAGCCGCAAGTACACGTTTGAGGCGCAGCGTGAGAGTGCTTCGACCGCGTGGCCCAAGGTGCCCTTTACCGAGCAGATGCGCGAGGAGGGCTACACCATCCTGTGTCCGCAGATGGCGCCGATTCACTTTGACCTGGTCAAAGAGGTGTTCCGCGGTGCCGGCTACAACTTGGAGCTGCTGCCCTCGACCGACCACGATGCCGTCGAGGCTGGCCTGCGCTACGTGAACAATGACATTTGCTATCCGTCGATCCTGGTGACGGGCCAGATTATGGAGGCCATCGAGAGCGGTCGGTACGACCTGTCCAAGACGGCCGTGGTTATCAGCCAGACCGGCGGCGGCTGCCGTGCCACCAACTACATCGCACTCATCCGCAAGGCCCTGCGCGAGAGCGGCCACCCCGAGATCCCGGTGATCTCGCTTTCGGCCGTGGCGCTCGGTGAGGACAACCCCGGCTTTAAGATTACGCCGGCACTGCTTAAGCAGGCAGTCTACGCAGTGCTCTTTGGTGACGTCATGATGCAGATGCTCTATCGTTGCCGCCCGTACGAGGCCACGCCCGGTGCCGCCAACGCACTCTACGAGGAGTACATGGCGCGCGCCCGCAAGCTGGCGCCTAAGTTCAACAGGCACAACTACACCAAGTTGTGCCGCGAGGCCATCCGCGCGTTCGACACCATGCCGCTTGTGGGCGAGGGTACCAAGCCGCGCGTGGGCGTGGTTGGCGAGATCCTGGTCAAGTTCCATCCCACGGCCAACAACCACGTGGTCGATGTCATTGAGCGCGAGGGCTGCGAGGCCGTGGTACCGGGCCTGCTCGACTTCTTCCTGTACTCCATGAGCAACGCCGAGCTTCAAAAAGACGAGCTGGGAAGCTCTGCCACGGCGCGCGCTAGCATGCAGGCGCTCATTAAGCTGGTGGACTGGATGCGCACGCCGGTGGAGGAGATGCTCGAGAAGTCCCGCCGCTTCGAGGCGCCCGAGCGCATTGGCACCATGGCGGACAAGGCTCGTACGGTGCTTTCGGTGTGCAACAACATGGGCGAAGGCTGGCTGCTCACGGCCGAGATGCTCGACCTGATCGACCACGGTGCGCCCAACATCATCTGCACGCAGCCCTTCGCGTGCCTGCCCAACCACGTAGTGGGTAAGGCCGTGATCAAGGAGCTGCGCCGCCAGCATCCCGAGAGCAACATCGTCGCGGTGGACTACGACCCCGGCGCGTCCGAGGTCAACCAGCTCAACCGCATTAAGCTCATGATCAGCGTGGCCAAGGAAAACATGCGCGCCGGCAAGGGCTTTAAGCTCGAGAAGGTGGCGCCGCTCGCGATGGACGAGGTCACCGGCCAGATGCGTGCCCACGATGGCTGCGTGAGCTGCGGCTCGGTCGACGAGAGTGCCGTGGCGTCGGTCGCTGAGCGCCTGGGACGCGGCATTAAGAAGTAACTGGCCTGCTTTGGGCTAGATATGAGACAAACGGGCGGTAGCCGTACCGGCTACCGCCCGTTTTGCTGGACATATGTTGCGTAAATCGTTTTGTCGCAGCCTTCTGTGCACTCGAATTTCGGAAGTGCGGGAAAAAACGCGAACCTCCTGAGCACACCGCCTTTTTAGACTCTCACGACCTGCGGTTTTGTTGTAAAAAAAGCCGGTCTGGTCGGCGAATCCCGATTTTTCCCCGCACTTCCGAAAACAGCGGTTCAGCAGCGTCAAAAAATGCCCTCAAAATCGAGAGTTAATGAACAGATGTAGCTGTTCGCCGCAAATTACCGTCCGTTTATAGAACCCACCCCCAGCGTGCAGTCCCCTTACGGTTGAATAAATACACATCTATGGAATTACGTAAGAGAGGACTGTTCCTATGAGCTACAAGACCGTTTGTGTTGCCGGCGGCGGCGTGTTAGGAAGCCAGATTGCCTTTCAGGCTGCCTACTGCGGCTTTGATGTAACGATTTGGCTGCGCAGCGAGGGCAGCATCGGCCGCACCCAGCCCAAGATCGATCATGTGCGCGAGGAGTACATCGCGGCAATCGAGGGTATGGCGGACGGTACGGGCGAGTGGTGTGCCGGTATCGCCGATAGCGACCAGACCTTCGACAGGGAGGCGGCGCTCGCCGCCGTTGAGCGTGCCTACTCCACACTCAAGCTGGAGCTCGACCTCGCCAAGGCCGTTGCCGACGCCGACTTGGTCATCGAGTCTATGGCCGAGGACACACAGGCAAAGATCGACTTCTACAAGAAGCTCGCCCCGGTTCTGCCGCAAAAGACCGTCATCGTGACGAACTCCTCTACGCTGCTGCCGAGCACCTTTGCCAAGTACACTGGTCGCCCCGAGAAGTACCTGTCGCTGCACTTTGCCAACTCCATCTGGAAGAACAACATGACCGAGGTCATGGCCCAGGACCAGACCGACAAGCGCTATTTCGACGAGCTCGTCGACTTCGCCAACGACATTCGCATGCTGGCACTTCCCGTCAACAAGGAAAAGAACGGTTACCTGCTCAACTCTATGCTGGTGCCGTGGCTGCTCTCGGGCCTTGACCTGTATGTCTCGGGCGTGAGTGACCCCAAGAGCATCGACCTCGCATGGACGCGCGGCACCGGCGCTCCCAAGGGCCCGTTCCGCGTATTCGACACGGTGGGCATCCAGACGGCCTACAACATCGTCATGCAGTATCAGAAGGTCCCGGGCCTGGTGAGCCCGCTGCTCAAAAAGATGATGATGCCCTACAACTTTAAGGCCATGGCATCCGTCCTCAAGCAGATGCTCGACGAAGGCAAGCTGGGCGAAAGCTCGGGCGAGGGCTTCTTCAAGTACTAACAATGATCCCTCGGGGACGGAGGAAAACGGATCATTTTTGGTCGCCAGCAGTGAGAAGATGGACCCAGAAATAGAAAGGAGTGGCAATGGGCCGGCTCGGGCTTTGAGGACAAGCTGCTGCAAGCCCAGGGCGATTTCTCGCTCAATGCAGGCCAGCACAGCGTGACGTATCTGCCGAGTTCTGACACGGCAACGACCGGTCGCTACCAGGTGCTGCTGTACGACAACAACTTTGGTGCGGCCGAAAGCTATCCCAAGTTCGACTGGGGCCAGCTGGGCGCCGGGGTGGTGACCGACTACAGCCGCGGCACGCATTCGTTTGGACGCATCTTTACGGTGGATGAGGTGGCGTGCACCTACGAGCTCGAAGACCAGATCGCGGTGCCGTTCTCGGGCTACGTCAGCAGTGCGCAGCGCGTCGGCAATTCGAACAGCATGCTCGTGGCATCGGGCATGGCCAAGACCTTTATCGAGTACGACCGCTACGGACTGCCCATCGCCACCTACGAGATGGAAGCCGAAAAGTACATCTACCGCGTGTACAAGTGCGACCTGTAGGGCCGCGCTTAGGGTTGACCAATGGAGTATGAAAACACGCCGTTCACCGATGCCCCCTCCGCGAGTGACAGCCATATGGTTTGATGTCAGAAGCATATAGTTGTCACCAGCCTGCTGGCGACGTTCCCCCTGATATCGGAGGTTCCAGGTATGTTTCGCGCTCCGTTAAACAACTATCGGTTGGTCTAACATGGGTCGCCGTGCTACTTCGATAACCCTTGCAGTGGTCTGCCTGGCTGTGCTCCTGGGCGCTACAGGGCTGTTTGCTATAAGCCGGGAAACGTCCTATATGCAGGAATGCGCTTCCGAAGGGTTTGCCATTGACGGTTACTATCGGGACGACAAGACGAGTCTGGAAACCCTGGCCTTTCTTGAAGAGGATAACCATCGGTGGCAACTGGTCGACAAAGACGGCAGCTGCGTTGACGGGCAGTTTAAGCGTACGGATGACCCCAACATCCTGATATTAAAGAAGGAAAACGGCGAAGAATTCGGCACGGTTCACGTTGCGTATATATCGCGCCGACGCAATCAGGGGCAGATTTACCTAATTAGAAATACTGAGGTGACCCGATTTTATCTTGTGAGCACCGATCCGGCGTTTACGGTGGAGTCTGGCGATGTCGATGCGGACGTCTGATTCACGGCAATAAAACAGCGAGCGGGGCGCGGGTATGAACTGCACCCCGCTATTTGCTCGTGTCCGTATTGCGTCTGCGCCTCGTCATAACTTGCGTCTGTGTGAGCATTCATCCCGCGCCGGCATCACTTCACATCGAACTCCACGCGATCGAGCTCGGGCACATTGAGGTCGATGAGCTTGCGGGCGATGTGACGGTCGTGTGCCCCAAGCGTCTCGCCTGTCGTCACATGGGCGACAATCTCGCGCTCGACGATGCCTTCCTCATCGCCTTCGGTGGCCGAGGTTTCGACGGCGACGGTGTAATCCTTAAAGCCTGGCAGCACCGCGGCAAGCTCGCGCGTGGTTTCGGTGACGCCGTAGCCGTCCTGCACGCCGGACTGCGCCGAGCCAATAGACCCCGCCGTCATGACGATGCAGGGGATGGCAAAGACTACCGTGCCCACAATGATGCGGCGGCGCACCTTGCGTGATAGCTCGTCGACCTCGGCATCTTCCTCGGCAGTCACAATGCCGTCGCCGTTGAGGTCGCGCTTGAGCGGCACGCGCAAAAGAAGCAGAACGGCTTCGGCCGCGAGTGCGATAAAGACCACGTTGATGCCAAACTCGTAAAGCGCCGAGAGAAACAGTGACCCGCTTGCGATGGCGATGCCATAGCCCGCCGCGCACAGGGGCGGCATGAGCGCGGTCGCCACAGCCACCCCGGCGATGAGCGTGGCGGGTTCCTGGTCGCGCGAGTTGCCCAGGCCACCCGCAAAGCCGCCCGCGAGCGCGACGGCAAGGTCCCACACAGTCGGTGTCGAATTGTCGATGATGGCGGCCGTGGTGGTGCCAAGGGGCGAGAGCTTAAAGTACAACGTGGATGTGACCAGGCAAAAGGCCATCTGCAGAGCCAAGCTCGCGACGGCCTCAAGGGCAATCTCGCGGTCGAGCGTGGCGATGCCGTATGCCATGGCAAGGACCGAGCCCATGAGCGGGCAGATGAGCATGGCGCCTACAATGGCGATATCCGAGTCGATATCGAGGCCGATGCTCGCGATCAACATGGCAATGATCAAGATGCATAAGTGTGAGCCAGTCAGGCGCGCCCCGTTTACAAAGCGCTTGCGAATCACGTGATAGGGCGCGCGTCCCTCGCGAATGTTGAATGCCCGCTTTAGAAAGCGGCTTGCGTTCTCCATGGCCTCGCTGTGGGCGGGGCGGATGCCATGGCGCCGATGATGGCGCTCGCGCAGTCGCTTGAGCTGTTGTTTATCGAGTTCCATGTCCACCTCGTTCTGGCACGTGCCGCGTATCCCGCCCGTCGTCTTTACTCTACACCGCGCTGAGCAAGGTGTCAGAAAAGGTTTGTTGACCTGGAAGTCAGGCTAATCGGCTTGACTAAAAACGCCGTGAGGATCATAAGAGTCGAATAGACAAAAAAGCGCGGGGCCGGTTTGATTCCGACCCCGCGCTCTGCGCTGGTGCGTTGTTGGTCGGCCTACCCCAGCAGGCTTAAGCCCACGGAGATGAACGCCAGGATAACGCCGACGATGGACTCGCCACCGAGCAGGCCGCTGGCGACAACCAGGCCCTGTTCCTGGAAGGCGGCGTCCTTGGCAGCCCTCTCCTCGTCAGAAAGACCAGCGGTGGCGTCGCGGTGGGCGGACCACTTGTCGTAGGCGAGCTTGACGCAGGAGCCCAGGAATGCCGTGAGCGACATGTAGAACGGCAGGTACACGCCCAGGCCGATCATCATGGCCGGAATGCCGAGCCAGTACATGACGATACCGGCGATAAAGCCGCCCGCAAACCACGGCACGCTCGGGATGCCCGAGACCATGGTGGCGACCACGCTTGCCTGCGCGGCCACAAAGCTCTTGTCGGGGCCAAAGGCGTCCGGACCATAGGCGGTTACGAGCGCGACCATGACGGCGGCGGCGACCAGGGCGCCCACGATGCCGCCGATGGCCTGGCCAACCCACTGTGCGCGCGGGTTGGTGCCCAGCACGGCGCCGGCCTTAAAGTCGTTCATGACGTCGCCCGCAAGGCCGCACGCCACGGCCACGATGCCGGCGATAAAGAACAGCTTGACCTGGGCGAGCTGCGCGAAGGCCGCCACGATGAGCATAACGATGAGGCCGAAGATCTCCATGGGGTCGATACCCGTCTGGCCGCAGCTCTGTGCGCTCATGATGGTGGTGACAAAGGTGAACAGCGTGACGATGACGGCCGGAACGGGGCCGAGGTCGAGCGCGATAGCGACGATCACGGCGATGGCGGCGGTGCCCAGGCCGATGATGCCGGCGTCGAGCTTAAGCGAGCCCGAGATGAGCGACTGCTCGTCGGTGTCGCTGGAGCCGTCGGCGGCAAGGCCGCGTGCGATGCCGGCGACCTGCGGCAGAATGTCTTTAAGGACGACGGCGACGCCAAAGCCCATCATAAGACCCATACCGAGGGATTTGACGATACCCTGCGCGGTCACAATATCGAACAGGCCAGCAGCGGTGCCGCCAACGATGATGCCAAAGTTGCCCAGCAGCGCGCCGGCAAACCAGAAGGCGACGGGGGCGAAGCCCACGAGGAAGCCGATGGACAGCAGCATGGGCGAGTTGTAGATGGCAAAGGTCACGCCGGGGATATTGAGCGTGCACAGCATACTGGGCACCACGCCCAGGGCGTCGCGCAGCACGCTGTAGATGCCGGCGATGGCCATGGAACCAAAGAGCTGCTTGCCGGTTTTGCCGCCAGCCTCGGTCGCGCGCAAGGTCTGAGCTGCGGCGTTGCCGGTGGGGAACTCAAGCGCGGCGTCCACGATAAAGTGACGGTGGATGAGCGCGGTGGCCAGCAGACCCAGGATGGTGCCGGCGAGTGCCACGATAAACATGTCGAGCCAGCTGATCTGGTCGGCATATCCCAGCATCCAGGCGCCCGGGATGGTAAACGCCAGGCCGCCGGCGACCATGGCGCCCGCGGACATGATGGTGTGGGTGACGTTTGCCTCGTTGAGACTGGCGTTGCCCATGAGCTTAAGGAAGAACAGTGAGATGACGGCAGCGAAGACGATCGGCCAGGGGAGTGCGCCCATCTTGAGGGCGGTGTAGGCCGAGCTTGCCGTGATGATCACGCAGCCAAGGACGCCGATGACGACGCCGCGCAGCGTGAGTTGCCCGCGCACCGAAGCGCGGTTCGAGGGATTGCTCATATAGAACTCCTTTGCGTATATCCGCTTCCCCCGGGAGCGCCGCTACGGATACGGCGCGGGAAGTCGGGTTACCAAGGGCCGCCGCGTGAGCTCGCGCACGACCGCGCACCAGTATAGCCGCAAGCTAGTCATTTCGGGATGACTGGTTTAGGTAGGCGATATACTGCTGGGCAGACGAAAGGAGCGCCGACGATGCTTAATGGGTGCGCATATATATTGACGGTCGACGTGGGCAACACGTTCATTCGCTTTGGCCTGTTTGCCGAGGATTCGGCCGCGGCGCAGGAATGCCCGCTTGCGACGTGCGAGATCACCACGCCGTCGAGCATCACAGCAGACGAGGCGCGCATGCGTCTCGCTCAAGTCATGGCCGCGCTAGCGGCCGATGCGGGCATGCCGGGCACACTTGTGCCCACGGCTGCCGTGCTAAGCTGCGTGGTGCCGGCGCTCGAGCGCCCGTGGAAGACGGCGCTTTCCCGCATCTGCACGGGGCGCGTGCTCACGGTGGGGCCGGGACTTAAGACCGGCATGCCCGTCCACTACGACGACCCGGCCGAGATCGGCCCCGACCGCATCGCCGACGCCGTGGCGGCCCGGGCCGTTTACGGCTCTCCGTGCATCGTGATCGACCTGGGCACTACGACCAATATCGAGGTCATCGATACGCACGGAACCTTTGTCGGCGGCGTCATCGCGCCGGGTCTGGCACTTGGCGCCCGCTCGCTTTCGGCCGCTGCGGCGCGCCTGCCGCAGGTTGAGCCCTCGGCGCCGACACACGTCATCGGCCGCAACACGCGTGAGGCTATGCGCTCGGGCGTGGTTTTGGGCGAGGTGGCCCGCATCGACGGCATGCTCGACATGGTGCTTGCCGAGATGCGCGCGACCAAGGCCGCGGGGGAGGGCAGCGTGCCCATTGTCATCACCGGCGACGATTCCGAGGCGCTCGCGGCGTTGGTCGGCCACAGCCTGACGGTAGACGACGCACTGACGCTGCGGGGTCTCGCCGAGCTGTATCGCATCAACCAAAAGCCCCGCCGCGTGTAAAAGTGAGGGCGCCGGTGGGACAAACGCCTCCGCCTTCCACCTGCTACAATAGGTCAAACTATTGCGATTTCGGAGGTGTCTGCCATGTCGGACGATCTTCATCAAACTGCGTCGGGCAAGCGCCGCGACGTTATTAGCTGGGATGAGTTCTTTATGAGCGTGGCCATCGCCGCGCAGCGCCGCAGTAAGGACCCCAACACGCAGGTGGGCGCGTGCATCGCCAACACCAACCACCGCATCCTTTCGGTGGGCTACAACGGTACGCCCTCGGCACTCAACGATGACTTTTTCCCGTGGGGCACGAGCGATAACCCGTTGCAGGACAAGCACAACTACGTGGTGCATGCCGAGGCAAACGCCGTGCTCAACTACCGCGGCTCGCTCAAAGACCTTGAGGGTTCCACGGTCTACGTCACGCTGTTCCCGTGCCACGACTGCGCCAAGATCCTGGCGCAGGTGGGCGTGGGCGAGGTCGTCTACCTGGACAACAAGTATGCCGACACCGATGACGGCCGTATCAGCCGCCGCATTCTCGACTCCTGCGGCATCAGCTACCGCCAGGTCATCGTCGATGTCCAGATTGGTACCGGGGGACAGGCTCAGCAGTAGCGCGTGCCAACGCCAGCTGGCGGCAAAACGGCCAAAAGAGCCCCGTCCCAAATTGACTACTCGTGAAAGTCGCGTCTGCGCGCATGGACGGCTCGTGAGCGGGTACATGGCTGTAGTAACATAGCTTCTGTCCGCGGGCGTGCCCGCGTTGTTGTGAGAAAGGAGCCCCTGTGGCTGTTAACGAAGAGCTGCTTAAGAAGGTTCTTGAAGAGATTCGCCCCAACCTGCAGGCCGACGGTGGCGATATGGAGTATGTGGGCGTCGACGACGAGGGCGTCGTCAAGCTGGAGCTGCAGGGCGCCTGTGCCGGCTGCCCCATGAGCTCGCTAACCCTTTCCATGGGCATCGAGCGCATCCTGAAGGAGCACGTGCCCGGCGTTACCCGCGTTGAGCAGGTCAATGCTTCCGGCGAGGCCGAGGACCTGTACGACGAGTACGCACCGTTCTAAGATGCGAAAGCTGCGGACGGTACGCTCCGCATAGACGTTACGCCCAAATATGCGGCTGCGAGCGCAAGGCCCGCGGCCGCATTTGTATGTAGGGAGCAGGGGATCGATATGCTCAACGACCTCTACCATATGCTTGATCCCGTCGCGATCTCGGCGGGCCCCATCACCATCTACTGGTACGGTCTGGCCTACGTGGTCGGCGCTCTGCTCACGGCGGTCGTTATGTACCGCACGCAACGTCGTTGGGGCTTCGACATTACGATTGATGACCTGACGAGCGTCGTGGTCGGCGCGGTCTTTGGCCTTATTATCGGCGCGCGCCTGTTTTACGTCGTCTTTTACGGTGATGGCTACTATTTGGCCCACCCGCTCGAGATCTTTGCCACCAACGAGGGAGGCATGAGCTTCCACGGTGGCCTGGTGGGCGGCATCTTGGGCGGCATCATCGTGTGCCGCATGTACAAGCTCGACGCCTGGACTTTGGCAGACCTCGCGGTCATCGGTGCTCCGCTGGCCCTGTGCCTGGGGCGCTGCGCCAACTTTGTCAACGGCGAGCTGTGGGGCAAGCCGACCGATCTGCCCTGGGGCGTGATCTTTGGCGGCACCGCGGGCGATATGCCGCGCCATCCCTCCCAGCTCTACGAGGCATTTCTCGAGGGCATTGTGCTCTTTTGCATTCTGCAGGTGCTCAGCCGCAAAAAACCGCTGCTACCCCAGGGCACGTTTATGGGCGTGTTTGTGATGGGTTACGGCATCGTCCGCTTCCTCATTGAGTTTGTGCGCGTGCCCGATGCGCAGCTGGGCTATCTGCTGGGCGGCGTCATCACCATGGGTCAGCTGCTGAGCCTGCCGCTCGTAATCGCGGGCCTGGCGCTCATCATCTTCGCCCGACACCGCAACCAGCTCCAGCGCGTCTACCTGGACGCCTAACCACCAAAACCACCACAAAGGGGACAGGCACCTTTGTGGTGGTCTTGCCGAGTTTGATAGGTTTCTAGAAAGGCTTTCGGACTGTGAAGGATTCCGACCTCTCCACAACGGCTGCGCTCGACGCTGCCCGCATCGTCTGGTTTAAGCGCTACCCCGCCAAGCAGACGCTCATCGCATTTTTGCTCGCGCTGTTGGCGACCACGGCGTTTTCCATCGATCCCGCCCCGGTGTCGAGCAACGCAGTCTTGGCAATTGACCCCAAAGCCTCGGGCATGCTGTACGTGTGCTACGAGGTGCTCCTCTCGTTTGCCGGCCATACCGACGCGGTCATGCTGCTTGCGCTTGCCTGCCTGCTCACGCTGCCGTTTCGCTACGTATTCTTTGGCCGCGGCGACGCCTGGCGTCCCTCGGTGATCCTTCCGTCGCTGTTCTTTGCCGTCTGCATGGTGTTTGGCCGCAGCTACGACCTCACCGATTCGGCCGAGATCGTGCTCGGCGACAAGGCCCGCATCATCTGCGCCTGGATAGGCGGTGCGGGCTGGATGCTCTTGGCGGTCGTTGCCTTCTACCTCGCCTTTGAGTGTCTAGATTGGCTGAGCTCTCGGCGCATTCCGTTTTCCGAAGCGCACTTTGGCCGCGTATGGCGTGTGGCTCACGCCGTGCTCTCGGTCCATCCCTTTGCCGGGCCCTTCCTGGTGCTTATGATCGCCTGGGCGCCCACGCTCATCGCTTCGCTGCCTGGCCTTTTTATGGGAGATACGGGCGCGCAGATTCGCCAGTGGTTCAACTATCCCAACGGCACGAGTGACTACCTGCGTCTGCTCAATCCCAATGTGTTGCTCAACGGACATCATCCCGTGGTGCACACGGCTATCATCGGTTCGTGCGTCCAGCTGGGGCTTTCACTGTTCAACAGCGCCAACGCGGGTCTTGCCATCTACACCTGCGCTCAGTTTGTCATTACGGCCGCCTGCATGGCCTATTCCATCTCGTCGCTGCGCAAGCTGGGCGTGAGCCTGCCGGTCCGCGGCGTGATCTTGCTGTTCTTTGTGCTTATGCCCATGTTCTCCAACTACGCGGCCCTGCTTACCAAAGATGTGCTGTTTGCCGACGCGTTTTTAGTGCTGTTGGTGCAGACCGTGAAGCTCGTGGCCTGCGGCCTGCCCCGTCGCGATGCCAATGCCGAGCGTGCGGGCGAACAGAGGCCCGTGCTCTTTGCGCGCCATGATTGGCTGCTGCTCGCTCTGGGCGCCATGGGTTCCACGTTTCTGCGCAACGGCGGCCTGGTGTTTCCCCTGGCGGCATGCGTAATCGCGGCGGCGTTTTGCGCATGGGACGCGCATGTGGCTCATCGTGCAGCCAAGCAGGCCGGTGCTGCGCCTTCGGGCGCCATCCCGCGTTTCCGCTGGGTGGGAGTTCTTGCGGTGCTTGCACTCTGCCTTGCCTCCAATATGTACTTCACCAAGGTCTTTATGCCGGCGCATGACATCACGCCTGGTTCCAAGCGCGAAATCCTCTCGATTCCGTTCCAGCAGACGGCTCGTTTCGTCCAAAAGCACGATGGCCTCAACTCGGGCGTCAACCCCACGGTTAAGGAGGACGGCACCATCGTGGAGGCTCCTTGCGACGGCTTGGTGACCGACGAAGAGCGTGCCGTGATCGACCGTGTGCTCAAGTACGAGAACCTGGGCCGCCGTTACAACCCGGATAAGTCGGACGCCGTCAAAAATTGCTTTAACGAGTATGCCTCGCAGGAGGACATCAAGGCCTATTTTGAGGTGTGGGCTCAGATGTTCAAAAAGGATCCCGAGTGCTATATCTCGGCGCTCATCAATAACTACTACGGCTACTTTTATCCGAGTGCCCGCGATGCGTGGGTCTACAGCACGGCGCGCAGTGCCGAGATCATGGCAAAGCCCGATAACCTCAAGTACTTCGACTTCCATCCGGTCGATAGCAAGGTTGTGCGCTGGTGCGACCACCTGATCAACCTGTATCGCGTGGCAGTACAACGCGTCCCGTTTATCTCGCTCACCATGAGCTCGGCCACCTATGTGTGGATCATGATCGCCGTGGTTGTCTATCTGCTACGTCGTCATTCGTGGCGCGGGCTGGCCATTTGGGTGCCGCTGCTGGGCGTGCTCGCCGTGTGCCTGATCGGTCCCTGCAACGGCTCGACCTACATGCGCTACCTGTATCCGGTCATCGCCTGCATGCCCTTTGCCATCGGCGCCACCATCACCCGCAGCGACCTCCTCTGGTCCTAATTTGGTGCAAAGGGGACAGGTTACTTTGCACTAAGGGGCCGCATCATCACGACGCCTTCATTTTGGGGTTTATCTCGCAGGCCAGTAGGTATATCATAACGACGTTTGTTTATATTGCCCGAGCATCTGCGCTGGGCTTTAGGTCGAAACCGATAGGAGACACGTATGTCCGGACACTCTAAGTGGGCCACAACCAAGCATCGTAAGGGCGCGCAGGACGCCAAGCGTTCCGCCCTCTTCTCCAAGCTGAGCCGCAACATCACCGTTGCTGCCCGTCTCGGCGGCGACCCGCTGCCCGAGAACAACGCCAGCCTCGCCGCTGCCGTTGCTAAGGCCAAGGCTCAGTCCATGCCCAAGGACAAGATCAAGTCCGCTATCGACAAGGCCTTCGGTTCGGGTGCCGATGCCGCCGTCTACGAGAACATCGTGTACGAGGGCTACGGTCCCGCCGGTGTCGCCGTCTACGTTGACTGCCTGACCGACAACCGCAACCGCACCGCCGCCGATGTCCGTTCCGCCTTCTCCCACGCTGGTGGTAACCTGGGCACCTCCGGCTCCGTCGCCTTCCAGTTTGAGCGCAAGGGCCAGATCGTCGTCGCCAAGGAGATCCTGGACGAGAACGCCAAGAAGGAGACCATGATCGCCAACGGTGCTGCCGGTGACGAGGATGAGTTCATGATGGCCATCGCCGAGGCCGGTGGCGAGGACTACGAGGACGCCGGCGAGGAGTGGATCGTCTGGACTACTGCCAACGAGGTCATGGCTGTCTCCAAGGCGCTCGAGGAGCAGGGCGTCCAGGTCAAGGGCTCCGAGACCACCATGGTCCCGACCACCCCGACCGAGGTTTCTGGCGCCGATGCCAAGAAGGTTCAGCGCCTCATCGACCGTCTTGAGGAGCTCGACGACGTCCAGGATGTTTACAGCACCATGGACATGACCGACGAGGTCATCGCTGCCCTAGAGGAGGAGTAGCGCCCGCACGGGTTAAGCCGTGCATATCTGGGCATAATGAAGCGAGCATGCAAGCCTCGTGGAATAGATGAGCCGGATCCGCGTGCGTAGAGCACCGGACCCGGCTCTTTTATAATGATGCGAACCGTTTTGCATTTCGAGAGCCGAGATTTGAAGGGAGCGCCGCGTGCGCGTACTCAAACGAGCCCTAGCGATCGTGTACCTTGCCGCTACCATCGTGGCGCTGGGTACGCTTGTCTGCCAGTTTTGGGGGCCGTATACGTATCGCTTTATGTTGCTGATGCGCGACCCCATGCCGCGCATTGTCGTGACGGCATGCGGCGGAGTTGTGGCGATCGGCGTGCTGGTAAGCTTCTTCCGCCTGATGTTTGCTCGTCGCGAGCCGTCCTGCGTGCATCCGGCGGGGGAGCGCAATATCGAGGTTACCCTTGCGGCGCTTTCTTCGTGCGCTCGCACTGCGGCAGAGCGCGACGATCGCGTGATGGTCGAGCATGTCGAGGCCCGCGTCCAAGGCTCCGACGATTCGCACGTCCGTTTTAAGGTCGAGGCTATCGCGCTTGACGATAAGGACGTGGCATCTCTGGCTACCGCGATGCAGCAGCGCATCGAGGAAGCTTGCGACACCATGCTCGGCACGCCGGGCACGACCGCACGCGTCCGTTTTTTGCCGTCCAAGACTACCGTCCAGACCGTGGAGGTTTCCGGTGAGTGATACCAATCAAGATAAGACCGCTCGTACGCCGCGCCTGACGATTGACCAGAGCGCCACGCCGGCGAACGAACCTGTTGATTCCAAAGCAGAGGCAACCGAGTTACAAGACGCGGCAGCCGCGGATTTTGACGAGGCTATGGGTCTCATCAAGGGTACGGGCGCTGCCATCTGGAGCTATGCTGTGCGTCATCCCAACACCACGCTTGGCGCCGTCGCTGGCTTTATCCTCGCCGTGTTGGTGCTCACGCTCGGCCTGTGGGACACGCTCGTCATTGCATTCTTCGTGCTGATCGGCGCCGTGATCGGCCAAATTCGCGACGGCGAGAACGGGATCGTCAACTTCTTCGGCCGTCTGTTTAGCGGCCGCTAATATGTATTCGACTGTCGCATCCGCGGCAGGCATAAGGAGGAACCATGGCTTTTAATACGAAGGTCGATGTAGCCGATACCGAGCTCGAGGAGAACGAGGCGGTCGTCGCCGAAGCCGAGGATGTGACGCTCGAGGACGAGGCTCTTGTCGAGGTCGAGTCCGATGAGGATGAGGACGACGAGGAGGCGGACGAGGAAGCGGACGAGTCCGAGGACTCGCTGACCTATTCCAACGGTGTGATCGAGAAGATCGTCGCCATGGCCACCCGCGAAGTTCCGCACGTTCTGGGCATGAAAGGTAACCTCATGCACTTTGTGCAGGAGCAGTTTGGTGCCGAGAATCTGACCAAGGGCGTGACGGTCGAGGTCACCGATGACAATCGCGTGGTCGTCAACATCTCCGTCATCATCGAGTACGGCGCCTATGCGCCCGCGATCTTTGACGATGTCAAGGCACGTGTCACCGAGCGCCTTGCCGCGATGACCGGCCTTGAGGTGGCGGGCGTCAACCTGCGCATCGAGGACGTCATCACCCCCGAGGAGTACGAGCACCGCACCAGCCAGCACGAGTAACCTTCCAAAAAAGACAGGTTTGTTTTGGCAGGTTTTATCTGCGAAAACGTTAAACGGTCGACCGCGTAAGCAAAAGCGTGGCCGGCCGTTATTTGTATGCCCCCCGATGTAGGCATACCGCTCGTCTAACTAGGGGTTGCAATCGTCGCGTTCCGCGTTACCCTAATGGGCGCATTGTTTCCAAATTGTTAACGAGGGGTTGCCGTAATGGCCGACGAGCACGAAACAGAAAGCAAGGCATGGGCGATTGAGGCCGCCGCGGCAGAGGCGGCATCGCGTGCTGCCGAGGAGATGCATCGTCCTCCCGTAGTGCCGATGGAGCGCGTGGTCGATCGCACCGATATCGAGCGCGGCGAGCGTGCCGGTCAAAAGCGCAGCCAGGAGCCGGGCTTCCCGCGCTTTTTTGTCGAGCTCAATCTGGGCCTGATTCTTACGGCCTTCGCCATCGTTGCGTTTAAAACCCCTAATCACTTTGCTTTTGGCGGCACCTCGGGCGTGTCGGTCATTCTGTCCACGCTGTTCCCGACCCTGCCCGTCGGCGTCTTTATGTGGATTATTAACGCGGTTCTCGTCGTTTTGGGCTTTATCTTTTTGGAGCGCAAGGCAATCCTGTGGAGCGTCTTCGCCTCGTTTGCGCTGTCCGCCTATGTTTCGCTGTTTGAGCTCTTTATCCCGACTGATGTCTCGATGACGGGCGATATGTGGCTTGACCTGTGCTTTGCCGTGATCCTGCCGGCGCTCGGCAGCGCCATTGTCTTTGATATTGGCGCCTCGACGGGCGGCACGGACATTCTCGCTATGATCCTCAAACGCCGCACCACGCTCGAGATTGGTCGCGCACTGCTGTTGGTCGATATCGGCATCGTGGCCATCGCGGCCTTTTTGTATGGCCCGCGTGTCGGTCTGTATTGCGTGCTCGGCCTGTTTGCCAAGACGCTTGTGGTCGACAAAGCCATCGAGAGCATTCATCTGCGCAAAGTCTGCACGGTCATTTGTTCCGAGCCCCTTAAGGTCGAGGAGTTTATCGTCAAGCATCTCAACCGCACAGCGACCATCAGTCGCGGCTACGGTGCCTTCTCGGGCAAGTGCGTGACGGTGATCATGAGCGTGCTGAGCCGTCGCGAGGCCGTGCAGCTGCGTCGCTATGCTCGCGAGATTGATCCGGGTGCCTTTATCACTATCGTCGATAGCTCCGAGATCGTCGGCAAGGGTTTCCGCGGCACGAACTAGCGCGGACACACTCATCAAACAATCGAAAAGCGCCTCGCGCGTTGCAAATACGTCATCTAAGAGTATTTGTCCTCACATTGGGTGATAATGATGCCAAAGACATCGTTTGCGATCTAGGTGATTCGCTCTAGATACGAAGGGATGATTTCGATGTTCTGTTCGCAGTGTGGCGCTCCTATGGGCGATAACGACAAGTTCTGCGGTGTGTGCGGTGCTCCTAATGCTGGTGCTGCAGCTTCCACCCCTCAGGGTCAGCCTCAGCAATTTGTCCCTCAGCCTCCCATGAACGCGTCCAAGGGCTGTGTGGCTCAGGCGTTTGAGGATATGACCAAGACTCCGGGTGTGCTGCGGCGCGTGTGCCAGATCGCTTTTTTGCCGGCGCTGATTTGCGTTGTGTCGGTGCTCGTGTTGTTTATTCCCGTTATTGGCGGCATTGCGGCTACCATCGGCTTTTTGGCAGCTTGCATTGCGAGCGTGTGCGGTTCCGGCTTTGGTATCGAGTGGGGTCGCGATCTGTCGCTCAAGGTTGATGACGGTATGGATCGTCCACTCATGCGTTCCACGTCGTTTGGCCTCGGAGTCTTTTCGAGCGTTATCTCGGTCGTACTCGAGGTTATCGCTGCCATTCCCGTGATCGGTGTAGTGCTTTCGCTGGTGGAGGGCGTGGTAATTGGCGCCGCGGGCTCGTATTCTTATTACGGCTCTTATGCACTCGAGGCTGCGCTGTTCGGTTCGCTCGGCCTGCTTGTCCTGGCGCTAATTGCCTCGGCGATTCTGGGTGTCTTCTTTAAGATGTTCGCCGACATCGCCGTGATGCACTTTGCGGTGACCGGTCGCGTCGAGAGCGCGTTTTCGCTCGATAAGGTCTGGGCGGCGTTTAAGCACAACAAGACCAAGCTGTTCTGTGCTTCGTTCCTTCCCGAGTTTTTGACGGGCCTGGTCGCCAACGTTGTCACATGGATCTTGACGGTCGTCTTTGGCGCCATTGCCTCTGTCGGTATGTATAGCTACTACTATCGTCCTACGGGTATTGAGGCAATTGTTACCGGCGGTGGCGTCACGCTCGCGCTGTTCTTGGTGCTGGTCGCTTTCGTCACCGTATTTCTTACGGTCTTTGGCAAGATGCTCAAGCACCGTGCCGTTGGCTATTGGGCCGCACGCTATGCAAGCGAGTGGGCCGATGAGGATAAGGACGACGTCCTGACTTTTGTGTTGCCCTTCGAGAAGAAGTCCACCCCTTCGGGTTACGGTGCTCCGGATGCTTCGCCGGCACCTGCACCCGCTCCCGCGACCGAGCCTGAGCCGGCGCCCGAGTCTGAGACGGCATCTGAGCCCGAGCCTGCGCCTGAGCCTGAGCCTGAGCCTGAGCCGGCACCTGCACCTGAGTCGGCGTCCGAGCCAAGCTCCGACGAGGAACCTCAGGACGAGTAGCCATGCCGTCTGCCATTTGGGGACGGGGTAGAAATAGTAGAAATAGCGCTTGAAGAATGAGCGGGGGCGGACGTGTCGAAACGTCTGCCCCCGCTTTGACATCGCGATGTGGCTATGACTGCGAGATGCCAGCGAATCGATTACTCGTCGTGCTTCTCCTCACGGCGTGCAGCGGCGCGTGCGTCGTGGATGCCCTTGATCGCGGCATGGCGAGCCGTTCGGGCATCATGGATGGCGTCGCGAGCCTCGGCGGTCGTCGCCTTGGCAGAGCGCAACTTGGCGGCCAGATCGGGGTTGGTTTCGGCGACCGCGGTAATCGCGGGGCCGTCGAGCTCCTCTTGCGTGGGCTCGGCCAAAAAGTCGATAGCATACTGGGCGGCCACCATGGAGCCCTTTGCCAGCACGGTCTCGTCGATCTTGTAGAAGCAGGAATGTTGGGCGTACGTGGCGCCAATCTTGGGGTTGCGCGTACCTACAAAGGCGAGCACGCCCGGTACGCGACGCAGGTACTCCGAAAAATCCTCGCCCGAAAGCGTGCCGCGATAATGGCCTTGGCCGGTGGGGCCCAGGCACTTGATTACAGCCTGACGGCAGCGCTCGCTCGAGGCGGCGTCGTTTTCGACCTTGTAGTTGGCGATGGTGTAGTCGGTGAGCTCTGCCTCGGCGCCCAGAGCTGCCGCGGTATGCTCCACGATGCGGCGCATGAGCTCCGGCATTTCCTCGTGGGTCGAATCGCCGTAGGTGCGCACTGTGCCGGCGAGGTAGGCCGTGCCGGCGATAACGTTGCGCGCGGTGCCGCCATGCAGCTCGCCGACGGTGATGACGGCCGGCTCGTAGGGGCTGATCTCGCGCGAAACGATGGTCTGCAGGGCGTTGACGATCTCGGCGGCAACCATGACGGCGTCGTGGCCGCGCTGGGGCATGGCGCCGTGACATGAGGTGCCGCGGACGTCGATGCGGAACCAGTCGGTATTGGCCATGCGCGGACCGGGCTCGCAGCTCACGGTGCCGGCGTCGACCTCACTCCAGATGTGCGCGGCGTAGGCGCCATCGACGCCGTCGAGCACGCCCGTGCCGATCATGAGCTTAGCACCCTGACCATTTTCCTCGCTGGGCTGAAAGACGATGCGGACCTCGCCGTGGATGTCGTCGGTCATATGGCGCAGGATTTGCAGCGTTCCGAGCATCATGGCGATATGGCAGTCGTGGCCGCAGGCGTGCATGCAGCCCTCGTTGACGCTGGCAAACTCCTCGCCGGTCTGCTCGGTGACGGGCAGGGCGTCGATATCCGCGCGCAGCAGGATGCGGCGGCGCGGCGCGCCGTCCTCGCGATAGGCGTCAGGCGCGGTGCCGCGAAGGGTCGCCACCAGGCCCGTCTTAAGAGGGCGCTCGTAGGGGATATTCATGGCGTCGAGCTGGTTGGCGATGTCAGAAGTCGTGCGCTCTTCGGCGAGGCTCAGCTCCGGGTGCTTATGGAAGTGCCGGCGCTGCTTGATGATGTAGGGTTCAAACTCGGCGGCGATATCTCGGATGGCCGCGGTGACGTCGTCAGCCGCGCGAGCCTCGGTCGCCGCCATAATCTGCTGTGCCTTGGTCTTCGTCATGGTCGATTTGCTCCTTGCTGGGTTGATCGCAAAATCGTACAGGCTCTCTCCAGTATGCCACCTGCCGCTAGGGCTGGTAAAGTTGCCGTTTGCCGCTTGGGGTTTTGTTACAAGGGCGGGGGAGTACACTCGGGGGTGTTGAATTTCCTGCCAGAGATGGGGATGCCCATGCAACATATCGATCGGATTATCCGCTCCAAGAACGTCTTTACCGCGCAAGACGGCATCGATACCGCCCGCGAGCTGGCGATTGCCATCGCAGGCGACCGTATCGTCGCAGTCGGAGCGCCCGATGACGTGATCGCCGCCGCTCCTGCCGCCACGTCGGTTATCGACTACGGCGAGCAGTTTGTCTGCCCCGGTTTCCATGACGCTCATCTGCACTTCTTCCATACCTCGGTCGGTTCCTCGCCGTACATGCTCATGGATATGGGCACGTCCGAGGCAGCGCTGGTGCAGCACGCGCTCGAGTTTTCCCAGGATCTGCCCGGCGACGCTTGGGTCGTAACGCAGGGCTGGCGTGATTACCGCTGGGATCCGCCCGAGCATCCAACCAAGGCGTCGCTCGATGCGGCATTCCCCGATCGTCCCTGCGTTATGTATTCGGGCGACGGGCACACGCTTTGGCTCAACAGCCGTGCACTCGAGGCGCTCGGCGTCACGCGCGACAGCGAGCCGCCGGCGGGCGGCAGCTACGACAAGGACGCAAACGGCGAGCTCACGGGCATTGCTCACGAGGCGGCCGCCATGCAGCTGCTACCGCGCTGCCTTGAGTGGCTGGGGGAGGATCGCATCGCAAGCGCTTACTCCGATCAAATGAGGCGTATGGCCGAGCAGGGCATCACCTCGATCTGCGATATGTCGCTCATGCCCATGCCGGGCTGCGACTTTATCCGCGACGATGTTTACGACAAACTGCAGGCAGCCGGCAAGCTGGGCATCCGCGCCCATCTGTTTCCCACGCTGCTGGATGACCAATCGCGCTTGGAAGAGCTGCAGACCCGCTACACGAACAACGCACTGCTCTCGGCGCCAGGCTTTAAGCAGTTCTTCGACGGCGTGTCGAGCGAACACACGGCGTATCTCACCGAGCCCTATACCAATCCGCGCTTCCCGGGCGACCAGGGCCGTCTGACGGTTCCCGCCGAGCGCATGCGCAAGCTAGTTCTGGCGGCCGCGGAGCGCGGCCACACCGTGCGCATCCACGTCATCGGTGACGGTGCGATTCATGCCGCGCTGGATATCTTTGAGGAGGCCGCCGAACTGTACGGCCTGCCCCAGCACAGTCATAACACGCTCGAGCATCTGGAGAACCTCTTGCCCGAGGACATCGATCGTCTACGCAAGCTTAACGTCGTTGCCTCGAGCCAGCCCTGTCACATTACACTCGACCCGGGCGGCCCCGAGCGCGATCTGGGCCTGGAGCGCAGCCGCATCATGTGGCCGTTTGCGACCTATAAGCAGCGCGGCATTCGCCAAGCCTTCGGTACCGACAGCCCTATCACAGCTGTTACCAGCATGAACGTGCTCTACACGGCTATCACGCGCCAGGACCCCAAAAGCCACTGGCCCGAGGGCGGCTGGTTACCGAGCGAGCGCATCGATGCAGCAACAGCCCTGCGCAACTACACCCTGGGCAGCGCGTACGCAGCGGGCGACGAGCAAAACCTCGGCAGCCTGGAACCCGGCAAATACGCCGACCTGGTAGTCCTGGATCAAAACCCACTCACCATCGACCCCCAAGAACTGCAAGCCACCAAGGTTCAGGCCACCTACCTGGCAGGCAACCTCATCTACGAGCGTTAACCCCACATCCCACCCCTCAGTTGCGGTGAAATAGTCCCTAAAATCGGCCTTCAAGCCCAAAAACAGGAACTATTCCACCGCAACTTAAAAGAGCGCGTCTCAGCAACGTGCCCCTTTCTTGTTCGCACCATCTGCATCGCCATTTTGCTGCACTGACTTTTCTGAATGCCGGGCCCGAATAAGTTACCCCAGCTCCCGGGGCGGACCGGAGGGCATGAAGTTTGTCGCGAGTTCCGCACGCAAAGGAAAGCACTTAATGTGCTTTCCGTCTTGCGCAGGACTGTAGAGCAGCAAACTTCATGCCCTCCGGTCCGCCCCGGGAGCCACTGCTAAGTTATCCCCCGGCATTCAGAAAATCTAAGTGCCAAAAAATAAGATTTTTTGACTCTGTGTTGTATAACCCGCCATTCGTGGGTACCATTCAACGCGTACGCAAACAAAAAGGGTTAATTCGCGTGGCATAACCACGCGGCCCAAAAAGGAGGAGACAAGCATGTCGTCTTTGAAACCGCTTGCAGATCGCGTTCTGGTCAAGCCCGACGAGGCCGAGCAGAAGACCGCTTCTGGTCTGTATATCGCCAGCAACGCTCAGGAGAAGCCGCAGCGCGGCACCATCGTTGCCGTTGGCGCTGGCAAGGTCAACGACAAGGGTGAGCGCATCCCCATGGACGTCAAGGAAGGCGACGTTGTCATCTACGGCAAGTTCGGTGGCAACGAGGTCAAGGTCGACGGCGAGAAGTATCTGCTGATGCGCGCCGACGACATTTACGCCGTCGTCGAGGCCTAGTCTCATCAGGCTCTCTGATTCGTCTTTGAACGCGGTCGCCGCATAGGACTCGGAAGCGGCGACGTGAGTCACATTTCTTTTGGAGGATTACCTACCATGGCAAAGAACATTACGTTCAATACCGATGCCCGCGCTAAGCTCGCCAAGGGCGTCAACACTCTGGCCGATGCCGTTACCGTCACCATGGGCCCCAAGGGTCGCTATGTCGCCCTGCAGCGCACGTTCGGTGCCCCGACCATCACCAACGACGGTGTTTCCGTCGCCAAGGAGATCGAGCTCGAGGACAACATCGAGAACATGGGTGCCCAGCTGGTGAAGGAGGTCGCCACCAAGACCAACGACACCGTGGGTGACGGCACCACCACCGCAACCCTGCTCGCCCAGGCCATCGTTAACGACGGTCTTCGCAACGTCGCCGCTGGCGCCAACCCGCTGGCCATCCGTCGCGGCATCGACAAGGCCGTCAACGCCGCCGTCGCCGAGATGAAGAAGCAGGCCAAGCCGGTCGAGACCAAGGAGCAGATTGCTTCCGTCGGTACCATCTCCGCCGGTGACCCCGAGGTCGGCGAGAAGATCGCCGAGGCCATGGAAGTCGTGGGCAAGGACGGCGTCATCACCGTCGAGGATTCCCAGACGTTCGACATCACCATCGACACCGTCGAGGGCATGCAGTTCGATAAGGGCTACGTCTCCGCTTACTTCGTCACGGACAACGACCGCATGGAGGCCGTGATGAAGGATCCGTACATCCTCATCACCGACCAGAAGATCTCCAGCGTCCAGGACATCATGCCTGTTCTCGAGGCTGTCCAGCGCGCTGGCCGTGGCCTGCTCATCATCGCTGAGGACATCGACGGCGAGGCCCTGCCCACCCTCGTCCTCAACAAGATCCGCGGCGCCCTCAACGTCTGCGCCGTCAAGGCCCCGGGCTACGGCGATCGCCGCAAGCGCATTCTCGAGGACATCGCCGTCCTCACCGGTGGTCAGGCCGCTCTGGACGAGCTGGGCGTGAAGGTCGCTGACATCACCGCCGATATGCTCGGTACCGCTAAGTCCGTCACCATCTCCAAGGACAACACCGTCATCGTCGGCGGCGCAGGCTCCAAGGAGGCCATCGACGCCCGTATTGCTCAGATCAAGGGCGAGATGGAGAACACCACCTCTGACTTCGACCGCGAGAAGCTCCAGGAGCGCCTGGCCAAGCTCTCCGGTGGCGTTGCCGTCATCAAGGTCGGCGCTGCCACCGAGTCCGAGCTCAAGGAGATCAAGCACCGCGTCGAGGACGCCCTGCAGGCAACCCGCGCTGCTGTCGAGGAGGGCATTGTCGCTGGCGGCGGCGTCGCCTTCATGGACGCTGTGCCTGCGCTCGATGCAGTCGAGATCGACGACCCCGAGGAGAAGATCGGCGTCGACATCGTCAAGAAGGCTCTGACCGCTCCGGTCGCAACCATTGCCAAGAACGCTGGCTTTGAGGGCGCTGTCGTGGTCGACAAGGTTGCCGAGCTGCCCGCCGGCCAGGGTCTCAACTCTGCCAACGGCGAGTGGGGCGACATGATCGAGATGGGCGTCCTCGACCCCGTCAAGGTCAGCCGCGTCACCCTGCAGAACGCTGCTTCTGTCGCCAGCTTGATCCTCATCACCGAGGCTACGGTTTCCGATGTGCCTAAGAACACTCAGCTTGAGGATGCTATCGCCGCTGCTACCGCTGGTCAGCAGGGCGGCGGTATGTACTAAGGCCGACAAGGTCTAGAACTCCCACCGGGAATCCCGGGGGCGTGACGGGGTTTCTCTCCGGAACGTCCTCGGACATGCAAAGAGGCTCCGCATCGCGCTTCGCGCTGCGGAGCCTCTTTGCGTCCTGACGCTCCTATTTGGCAAGGTGTCTTTTAGAATCCATTTTGCGCTCGGCCTCG
>UQUL01000029.1 GCA_900544235.1 uncultured Collinsella sp. | reverse complement strand
GTAGCGGGTGGTTTAAAGCTGGCCGCTGCGCGGCCAGCGGACTAAAGTCTTGAAGTAAAAGTGGTTGGACAGCACATTGATGCACCGTCCAACCACACTTTGTTTTAAAGATAGCAACCTTACATAAGATATATTATCGTACTTATCCGCGGAGAAACGCGTATGCGCTCGTTCCTGCTATGGCTCCGTCAGAAACGGCGGTCACAACCTGACGTAAGCGTTTGGAACGGATGTCGCCAGCAGCAAATAGACCTGGCGTGCGGGTCGCCATGGATTCATCAGTCAGAATGCCGCCATCAGGCGCCAGATCGACTAGATGCTCAACAAGCTCGGTATGGGGTTGCGTGCCGGTAAAGACAAAAATGCCAAACGAGCCAGGATCAAAGGTCTCGGCATGCGTCTTACCGCTTGCATTGTCCTTGAACGTAATTGTCGTGGGCATCGCTTCACCAGAAAGCTCAACAATACTAGTTTGGTACCTAACTTTAATATTGTCTTTTTCGAGTACTTTCTGAACAATACCATCAGGTGCACGGAACTGATCGCGGCGCAGCACTATGGTCACACTGCTGGCAATATCTGACAGGAACAGAGCTTCCTCGCAGGCAGCGTTGCCGCCGCCGATGACAAAGACCTGCTTGTCGCGGAAGAACATGCCGTCACATGTTGCGCAATATGAAACACCACGACCGCGATACGTATCCTCGCCAGCGAAACCTGCCGGACGCGGCGTGGCACCCATGCAAGCGATAACGCTCGAGGCCAGCGTATCGCCCATATCGTGATGCACCGTAAACAGCGCTGCATCGGCATCGTAATCGATACCCGTAACCATGCTCCATGCGACCTGTGCTCCCAGGCCCTCTGCATGCTGCTGAAAACGCTCGCCGAGTTCGGCGCCACTCAAGAGCGGAATGCCCGGATAGTTCTCGACTTCATTGGTCGTGGCGATCTGTCCGCCCGACATGCCCTGCTCAATCACAGTCGTCGTCAGGTTGGCACGCGCAGCGTAAATGGCGGCAGCATAGCCCGCGGGGCCTCCACCGATAATCGCAACATCAATCGGCTGATCGGTAGTCATGGAATATCCTCTCGTCGATACATTGACGTTCTTTGCGCTCATACCCAATTTACGTGAACATGACACTCATGCACTACAATGTTAAATCGCGTAACAAAGCTGAAGGGGAGTTATCGATGGATCAAACGCAGACGGGCAATAGCGCTCCCCTGCCCATGCAAGCCACTCCCCAACCGGAGCAAATGACCGTTTTACCTGCACAAAAACCCCTGGTAACCATTGTGCACGCATCGGTTGGATCGGGCCACAAAGCCGCCGCCAACGCGATTGCACAAGCATTTGACCTTATCCGCGGCACCAAGGGAATCCCTGAGGATATTGAAATTGAAGTGCTCGATATCCTTGATTTTGGACGTATTAAATTCGACGGCAATAAGACCGCGGCTTCTTTTACGGGAGCCACACGCCCCATTTACGACCTGACCTGGCGATATACGCTTACGGGACATCTTCTCTGGGGTGGCGGCACGGCATGGTCACGTATTATGTTCCCTGCCTTCAACGAATATGTCCGCACCCGCAGGCCCATAGCCGTGGTTGCAACACACATTACGGCAGCCAACGTCGCTGTGGGCGCCCGCGTAATTACGGGTATCGATTATCCGGTCATCTGCGTACCAACAGACTATGAAGTCGAAGGCTTTTGGCCCCACAAGGACACTGACCTGTTCTGCGTGGCCAACGAGTTTATGGCCGAAACGCTGCGTCCGCGCAAAGTTCCCGAGTCAAAGATCCGCATAACGGGCATCCCCATCCGAGCCGGTTTCGATACCGATTACAAACGCGAGGATGAGCTGAGCAAGTTCAATCTCCCCATAGACAAAACCGTCGTATTGGTGATGGCCGGCGCCAGTTTGCCCCAACCATACGTGCGTTTCCGTGCCGCGATGGACCACACGCTCCCCTTCTTACGCAGCTTTGAAGACATGCACTTTGTCTTTTTACCGGGCAAAGATAAGGAATACGCCGCCCGACTCAAGACGCTCTTCGACGCCATGAAGCTCGACAACGTCACGGTTCTGGACTACGTGGACGACATGGCGGCCCTCATGCACGGCTGCGACCTGGCAATCCTCAAATCAGGCGGACTCACGGTCACCGAGTGCCTGTGCGCTCATCTGCCGATGATCCTGCTGGGCAAATCATACGGTCAGGAAAAGGCCAACACCACAATGCTCACCGGCATGGGCGCCAGCATGCATGTCACCACCGCACGAGAACTCATCGTGACGTTGCGCCATCTCCACGATCATCCGGAGTCGCTCAAGGCACTGCTCATCAATGGCGAAGTGCTGCGCCGTCCACGCGCAGCCGAGGATATCGCCATTGCAACCATGGAGCTAACCGGCAAACCCCAAAAGCGCAAACGAGCCTTCTGCCGCTTCTACTGGGGCGGAAAACCCGCGCATATCCGCTAGTCGAATGTCCGCCGCCTGTCGGAGCTGCCCTTATATCATTCCATGCTCAAACATTCTCGCTTCGCTTCGCTCGCTGCGAAACTGCGCGTGGAACGATATGTGTGAGAAGCGGGCGGGCGTCTACTCGCTTGAAAACAATAATCAATCTTTCTGATATGCAGATGCGACAAAGGAGTAATCCCTTTGCCGCATCGGCTAACTGCAATTTATTACTTTGGTTCACCTTTGCAGCTTCTAATATGAGGATCCGGCGCAGCTGGCAGTGCGTAAACGCAGCTGACCGGCCCGACCGCCTATATATCGTCCCACGCGCAGTTTCGCAGCGAAGCGAGAATGTTTGAGCATGGGATGATATATAGGCGGTCGGGCCGGTCAGCGGACAGTACGTAAATGACTAGGCGACGCCGGAGGAGCCGAAGCCTCCGTTGCCTCGGTCGGTTTTGTCTAGTTCTTCTACTTCCATAAGGTTGACCGTGGGGACTTCTTGGATGACGAGTTGGGCTATGCGGTCGCCTTTATTGATTTGGATGTTGTTGGTGGGATCCAGGTTGATGAGGATAACCTTGAGTTCTCCTCGGTAGTGGGCATCGATGAGGCCCGGCGTGTTGACTATAGACAGGCCCTGCTTGATGGCCAAACCGCTGCGGGGCTGCACGAAGCCGGCGTAGCCATCGGGCAGGGCGATAGCCAGCCCAGTAGAGACAAGACGGCGTTCGAAGGGCTTCAGGACGCAGTCCTCGTTGGAACGCAGATCCAAGCCGGCATCGGTGGGATGGGCGTATTTGGGAAGCTCGACGGTGGGGTCGAGACGCTTTATGTTGACGGTAATGTTGGACATGGAATCACCTTAGCTTGTCGAGCTCTTGCAGAAACTCATCGACGTCTTTGAAATCGCGGTAGACCGAGGCAAAGCGGATGTACGCCACCTTGTCGATCTTGGCCAAGCGTTTGAGCACCATGTCACCCAACTCATGCGACGTGACGGCCGTCAGCGTGCGAGAGCGCAGCTCGACCTCGATGTCGTCGATAATCTCATTGAGCTTCTTAGTGTCGATATCACGCTTGATGGTGGCGCGCATCAAGCCGACGAGCAGCTTATTGCGATCGAACCGCTGCTTAGTTCCGTCCGACTTAATGACCTCAATTGGGTCTTCGCATCGCTCGAACGTTGTAAAGCGGTAGTTACACGAGCAACATTCGCGACGGCGCTTAATAGTGTTATTTGACTCCTGCATACGGGAATCAACGACGCGGGTATGTGCCTTGCCGCATTTAGGACAGCGCATGGTACCTCCTCTTAAACGATAACAAGGGTACCATGCGCAGCGCGATAATGATTACGAACGAGCAGGAACCTTAAGATGCGCACCGGCGGCGAGCGAACCATGCTCCAGATGATTGACGTTACGGATCATGTCGGAAGTCTCTTGCGTGGAAAGGCCTTCGATTGGATATTCCTCGGCAAGCGACCAAAGAGAATCACCAGACTGAACGCGAATGGTCTCATAGGTAACGTTGGAAACGGACTCGGCATACGCGGCGTGACGAGCGCTAAAGACCGACGTAACGAGGACAAAAAAGAGCGTGAGCGCAACGGCAACGGCGACGATCGTCGGAACCTTCAGGGCAACGCGGCCCGGCGCGGCTACAGCCTGCTGATTGCGAGCAGGCTTTACGGTCAAAGGCTGAAAGCCGGAGCGGCCACCCTGAACAACCGTAAAAGTGTATTCTGCAGACGTCTCGAGCTTAAGGGCGAGGTTTCCCTGGACCATATTCGTTGCGTTCATCATGTTCTCCTCTCGCGTGTTTTGCTGAGAACAGTTTTATCAAGCCGCGCGGACAAAAATGTCTAGCGCGAGAACGAATGTTCGGTTATTATTATCTTCGAACAGTTGTTCCTGTCAAGCAAAATTCGAACATTTGTTTGACATGGGTAGAGAGGATGCCCTGATGGCTCGCAAAATTACCAAGCGTCAGCAGCAAATTTACGACTTCATCAAGGAATATCAGCAGGAGAAGGGTTATCCGCCCAGCGTGCGCGAGATGGCTTCTGCCGTGGGCCTTTCCTCCCCCAGCACTGTGCACGCCCATCTATCTGCTCTGGAGGCGCGCGGGCTACTCAAGCGCGATGCCACCAAACCGCGCGCCCTGGAACTCTTTAACGAGGACGGTTCCTCGGTCTCAATTTCTAAATCTGACGAGCCCACCGCACCTCGCGGAACGGTCTCGCTACCGCTCGTTGGTCGCGTCGCGGCTGGGATTCCCATTCTGGCCGAACAGAATATCGAAGATACTTTTACTATCCCGACCGAAATCGCCACTGATCAGGGTTCCTTTATCCTTGAGGTGCATGGGAGCTCAATGATCAATGTCGGCATCTTCAATGGCGATTACATCATCGTCCGTGAACAAAAGAGTGCCATGAACGGCGAAATTGTCGTGGCCATGATTGATGGTTCAGCGACCGTCAAGACGTTCTACAAGGAGCAGGGACGCGTACGCCTGCAGCCTGAGAATGACACCATGGAGCCTATCTATGCAACGAATCCCGTTATCTTGGGCAAAGTCGTCGGCTTGATGCGCCGGTTCTCGTAATGCAGAAACGCATCACCATCTTTGATACCGTCCGCGGGTTTACGATGATTTCAATGGCAGGTTTTCACGCTTGCTACGATCTTGCCTACCTGTACGGTTGGGATATGCCCTGGTTTACACAGACCGTCTTTCAAGACATCTGGCGTGCCAGCATCAGCTGGGTATTCCTGTTTATCGCGGGTTGGATGTGCACGCTCTCACGCAACAATGCTAAACGAGCGGCCAAGTACGCTGCCGCAGCTTTGGTCGTCTGGATCGTAACAACGCTCGTATCGGTCGACGATTCAGTGAACTTTGGCATCATTTATTGCATGGCGGCGTGTACCGCTGTGGCAGCCGTAGCACGACCGATGCTTCAGAAAGTTCCCAGCACATGGGGCATTGCGATATGCCTCGCTCTCTTCGCAACGACATGGGGCATTCCGAAATCGACCTATTCATTCCCCTACCTGGCGTGGCTGGGATTTCCAAGCCCTGGGTTTATCTCAGGTGATTACTACCCCATCATCCCGTTTATCTTTATGTATCTTGCAGGATACTTCGCCGCACATATAGCGCAGGGAATCGATAAAACCGCCCCAATCTGGGCCTACGCCAACCCCCTGCCGGCGCTCGCCAGCCTTGGACGTCATGCACTCCCCTTTTATCTGCTGCATCAGCCCATCATTCTGGGCATTTTGGAGCTCGTCTACTCGGTGCGATAACGCTTGAGCCGCGGCGCGATACGGGCCGGAAGCTTCGCCACAATACGAACGCCGTCCTCAAGATATTCCTCGTGCAAAAGGGTTCCCTGCTCATGCACCAGCGTGATGAGGGCGCCCTCGCGATACGGGATATCAGCAGAGAGCAACACATCGGTAGCAGCCGCCTCACGAGCAATACGGTCGACGAGATCGTCGAGTCCCTCGCCCGTCTGGGCCGAGAACAGCACGGCCTCGGGATAGCGACGACGGAAGCTCATTCGATCAACGCTATCGAGAAAATCGATTTTATTGAACACCGTAAGCGTCAAACGCTCGCCGGCACCGATCTCGTCAAGAACGCGATCGACTGCCTCGAGCTGGCGCTCGTAGTCCTCGTCAGAGGCATCCACAACTTTAAGGATCAGATCGGCACCAAGAACCTCAGACAGCGTCGATTTAAAGGCATCGACGAGACCATGCGGTAGCTTTTGAATAAAGCCAACGGTATCGGTAATCGTCATGCCGCGACCGCCGGGCAGGCGATACGAACGCGTCGTCGGGTCGAGCGTAGCAAACAGCTTGTCCTGCGAAAGTACCGTAGAGCCGGTCAGGCGATTGAGCAACGTCGATTTACCGGCATTGGTATAACCGGCTAACGCGACGCGAAACGCCGGTGACTCAATGCGGCTCTTGGACTGGACATCGCGACGCTGTTCAACCTGCTTAAGCTCACGACGAAGCGCGGCAATCTTATTGCGAATCAAGCGACGGTCAACCTCGAGCTGGCTTTCACCCTGGCCAAAGCGCGAACCGATGCCGCCACGCGTCTGCTCCTTGGCAAGATGGCTCCACATGCCGCGCAGACGAGGCAACAGATATTGAAGCTGCGCCAGCTGTACCTGCAGGCGTCCCTCACGCGTCTGAGCATGCAGGCCAAAGATATCCAGAATCAGTGCTGTACGATCGATAATCTTTACCGGCTCGCCCACGGCTTTCTCCAAATAGGATTGCTGCGAGGGCGTCAGATCGTCGTCGAAGATAACAACATCGACATCCATGCGATGCACCAGGCCGCACAGCTCTTCAACCTTACCGGAACCGATAAACGATTTTGGATACGGCTTAACCAAACGCTGTGACAAACGCGCCACGCACTGGGCGCCAGCCGTATGGGCCAGGCGCTCAAGCTCGTCAAGCGAACGATCGAGCGGCCATGCATTGTCGCGCCACTCAACACCAACTAATATGGCACGCTCGGGCTCGGGGACCGTGGGAACAAGGGGGAAACGGGCCATTAGGCAGCCTCAATACGATGCAGGATGTCCTCAACGACCTCATCGATCGTAAACTCGTCCATATCAAACCACACGATACGGTCATCGCGCTTAAACCACGAAAGCTGACGTTTGGCATAGCGACGCGAACGCATCTTGATGAGTTCGCGAGCCTCATCCATAGAAATCACGCCATTGAAAGCATCAATGATCTCTTTATAGCCAATTGCCTGCATCGAAGTCAGGGCATCTCCCAGCCCCTGGTCCATAAGACCGCGAACCTCATCGACAAGACCCTGCTCAAACATCATATCGACACGCAGGTTAATGCGCTCGTAGAGCACCTCGCGATTACGCGTCAGACCAAACCATAGAGCATGATAATGCTCGCGCGGAACACTAAACTGACTTTTTTGCTGTGCATAGGAAATACCATCATCATGCATCTCGAGCGCACGAATCACACGGCGCACATTATGGGGATGAATAACAGCAGCCGATTCTGGGTCGCGCTCGGCAAGCAGGGCATGCAGCTCTTCCTCGCCAATACGCTCGGCAAGCTCCTGATAGCCCATACGACGATCGTCCTCAAGTTCACCCGAAGGAAAGTCCATTTCATCGAGGGCGGCCTTGAGATACAGCCCCGTACCTCCGCAAAAAACCGGCAGACAACCCGAACCAAGGAGACGTTCAACATGCGCGCGAGCGTCAGCCTGATAAAGCGCAGCAGAATACGCCACACCCGGCTCTACAATGTCGACGAGACGCAGCGGCGCCGTACACTCATCGGGCGCCATCTTTGCGGTACCGATGTCCATGCCGCGATAGATTTGCATCGCATCGCACGACAGCACTTCGGACGAAAGACGAGCTGCCAAACGGTCGGCAACATCACTCTTACCAACCGCCGTCGGACCGACGATCGCAACGGCGGAAAGTCCTGCCCTGGGAGAAACCATTAGCGCGGCTCGCCCACAACGGAGCCGGACAAATACCAGGTCTTGGCAACGTCAACGTCAACATCAACGATCTTGCCAACAAGCTGATCGATGCTGTAACCCTCGGGGATAGGCGCATGCACGGTCTGATTCTTGGGACTCTTGCCCAGCAGGACCGCGTCGTTCTTTTTACTCGTTCCCTCAATGAGCGCCGGCACCACAGTATGAAGCTCACCCTGGTTATACTCGTGTGCCGTAGTCTCGATAACCTTAACCAGGCGGTTGAAACGCTCGAGAATAACCTCATGCGGCGTAGGATCGTCAATCTCTGCGGCCTGGGTACCGGCGCGCTTGGAATAGATGAAGGTATAGGCCTGAGCATAGCGGACCGTCTCGGCAAGTGAGAGCGTCTGCTCAAAGTCCTCTTCAGTCTCGCCCGGGAAGCCAACGATAATATCGGTCGAGAGCGCGATATCGGGCATGCGGTTGCGAATGCGATCGACCAGGCCCAGATAGTCCTCGCGTGTATAACGGCGATTCATCTCTTTGAGGATACGCGTGGAGCCCGACTGAACGGCCAAGTGAAGCTGCGGCATGACGGCGGGCGTCTCGGCCATGGCGTCGATGGTCTCGGGCAGCAGATCCTTAGGATGAGAAGAGGTAAAGAAGATGCGCTCCACACCCGTATCGCCCACGGCACGCAGCAGATCGGCAAAACGCGGCTTGCCAAACAGATCGCGACCATATGAGTTAACGTTTTGGCCCAGCAGCGTAATCTCGCGCACGCCCTGGCGCACCAAACCGGTCACCTCGTCGACAATTTCCTCGAAGGGGCGGCTCTTTTCGCGACCGCGCACGTACGGCACGATGCAATAGGTGCAGAAATTATTGCAGCCCGTCATGATGGGCACCCAGGCGTGATACTGGGTCTCGCGATGCCACGGCATGCTCATGGCATCCGTATCCTCATGCTCATTGGTGCGGATATGACGCTTGCCGTCAAGGAACGCCTCGGCAATGAGCTCGGCCACATGTGCGATAGAATGCGTGCCAAAGATGACATTGACGTTATCGACGTTGATGAGCAGGCCCTCGCCATCACGCTGCGCAATGCAGCCGCCCACGGCAACCACACGCTTGCCCGAAGGCGAAGGCGGCAGGCTTTTGCAGGAATTGCACTGACCGTACAGGCGAGTATCGGCGGCCTCACGCACACAGCATGTCATGAAGACAACGATATCGGCATGCTCGGGATCGAGCGCCATGAGACAGCCATACGAATCAAGCAGACCGCTCACACGCTCGGAGTCGTGCTGATTCATCTGGCAGCCAAAGGTGCGGATAAAGTAGGTTTTACCGGCAAGAATATCGCGTACGGAACGCTGGTCCATGTGCATAAGTCCTAACGATGGGGAGCGAAACAAGGCAAGCAGAAGCTATGCCACAGGCTTAACATCATCCATGACGACGTTATCCATAGCAGCTCGATTGATCTGGTGAACGTAGATAGAAAGGCGGATGGCCGTGCGCGACTCCCCGTTAATGAGGATGTCGGAGAACACGGGCGCGCAGGAAATATCAAAACCGGTTGGAATCAAAAAACCGCGCGCGATAGCCACGGCCTTAATGGCCTGGTTGACAGCACCAGCGCCGACACACTGGATGTTGACGGGTACACCATCCTTGACCATGCCGGCGATGGCGCCGGCAACGGACGCGGGCGATGATTTGCTTGATACCTTCAGGCAATCCATGAAGAAACTCCTGCGTTTAAAAGTACGTTTTAACTGCAATAACTGTATCGTACCGAGTGGACTCGGTAAAGGCACTATTCCTCTTTGGCAAGATCGAAGGTCACAGTAATTCGATCACGCGAAACACGAATCTTTGGGTCGCCGCAAAGGTTGAGATAGTACCGTGCGGCAAGGTCATTAAAGTCGCGCTCCACAGCACGCGAAAACTGTGCCATGTCATCCTTGGCAATACGTAGGCCGCGACGATCCTTCGCAAGATCGACAGGAGCCGGCGCATGCGAGGACGAATCACGCTCGCGCAGCAGACGAGCGGTCACACCGCGAACGGGCTTAATCTGCCCTGCCAAAATGCGATGGGCCGTGCGCTCGGACATCTCTAGACCCAAACCCGAACAGATACGGATAAAGTCCTCGGCATCAGAGGCAAGGCCTAAACGGTCGACAACCAGAAGCTCGCTCTCGTCATCAATGAACAGGAGACGCGACGTATCAAGCCGACTTGACGCCTGGGCATAAAGGGTCGCGGCAATCTCAGACGGAGAACCAAGATAGACATCGCAACCACGCAACTCCTCGAGCGCAAACTCACAAGCAGCGCGAATAATATTATGCGGACCGCGAGCACAGACATAACGTCCGTCCTCATCCTTGACGGCCTGGGGCCAGCTGGACTGATCGGCACGCTCACTGAGGCGGTCGGCCGCAACGCTCACCTTAAAGGCCGAGCCAAGGTCGACACCAGACGTGACCACACGGGCCTCATCGGTGTTCTGCTTGATCGAAAACAATGCCATGCCACGACCGTGAACGCCCCAACGGTCCATCTTCATGCTCTCGAGCTTGGAGGTAACGCGGGCATCGAAGATTCGCTCTTGCATATCCTGCGGAACGCCCGAACCGTTATCCAGAAAGACGAGCGTGCGGATGCCATCTTCCTTGGTCGTGGCGAGATAGACCTTGTCGGCGCCGGCATCGCGAGCATTACGGAGCATTTCGATGACGATATCCTCGACATGCTGAATGTCGTGCTTTGCCTGGCGCCGCTCGGCCTCCGAAACGCGGAGGCGGACATACCCCTCGCCAAGGTTCTCCTCGACGCGAAGGTTGCCCTCCCCCGACATCGACGCGATAAATGAGATGAGCTCGTTCGCGTCGCTCATGTTATTTAGCGATATCGACAGCGCGGCTCTCGCGAATCACGACGACGCGCACCTGACCGGGATACTCCATCTCTTCCTCGATCTGATGGGCGATATCGTGAGCCAGGACCGTGGACTGGGCATCGGAGATCTTGTCCGGCTGAACCATGACGTGGACCTCGCGACCGGCCTGCATGGCATAGGTACGCTCGACGCCGTCATGGGAGTTGGCGATCTCCTCGAGCTTCTCAAGACGCTTGATGTAGTTCTCGGCAGACTCGCGACGGGCACCGGGGCGAGAGGCGGAGACGGCATCGGCGGCCTGTACCAGGACATCGAGCACCGTGTTGGGATCGACATCGGCATGGTGAGCCTCGATAGCGTGGACGATAACGGGCTTCTCACCATAACGGCGGGCAAGCTCGGCGCCGATGACGGCATGCGGGCCCTCGACGTCGTGGTCGATTGCCTTGCCCAGGTCGTGCAGCAGGCCGGCGCGCTTGGCGGTCACAACGTCCAGGCCAAGCTCGGAAGCCATCACGCCGCACAGGTCAGAGACTTCGAGGGAGTGCTGAAGCACGTTCTGACCAAACGAGGTACGGTAGCGCAGGGCACCAAGGGTCTTGACGATCTCGGGGTGCAGGTCGTGGATGCCGGTATCGAAGGCAGCCTGCTCGCCAGCCTCGCGCACGCGCTGCTGAACCAGGTCGGCAGCCTTGTGATACATCTCCTCGATGCGGGCGGGGTGAATGCGGCCGTCGGCGATGAGGTTCTCGAGGGCAACACGGGCGGTCTCACGACGGACCGGGTCGAAGCTCGAAAGAACGACGGTCTCAGGCGTGTCGTCGATAACGAGGTTGACGCCGGAAACCTGCTCGAAGGTCCGGATGTTGCGACCCTCGCGACCGATGATACGGCCCTTGAGGTCATCAGAGGGAATGTGCACGGAGGTAACGGTGACCTCGGCTGTGTGGTCGGCAGCGCAGCGCTGAATCGCCAGGGACAGAATCTCCTGGGCGGTCTTGTGGCACTCGGCGCGAACCTGCTGCTCGGACTCGCGAATGATCGTGGCAGCCTCGTGGGTGACCTCGCCGCGAACCTTATCGAGGAGCTCCTTGTGGGCGTCCTCGCGGGTCAGGTCGGCGATACGCTCGAGCTCGGAGGTCTGCTTGGCGCAGAGCTCCTCAAGCTCGCGGGAGCGCTTCTCGACCTGACCGGCCTGGCTGGACAGCTGGTGCTCACGCTTGTCGAGAGCGTCGTTGCGGCGATCGAGGGATTCCTCGCGCTGCATCACACGGTTCTCGAGCGTACGAATCTCGCTCTTACGCTGCTTGTCCTCGGCCTCGGCGGCCTGCTTGTTCTTGATGATCTCCTCTTTAGCCTCGAGCAGAGCCTCTTTTTTGAGGGTCTCGGCCTGACGCTTAGCATCACCGATCAGGGACTCAGCCTGTGCGTGTGCCGACTGGATCTTTTCGTCGGCCTCGTGAAGACTACCCTGCTTGGCGGTGCGCATGTAGGCAATGGCGGCGATGGCACCCAAAACGATGCCAACGAGCGCTGCGATGATAGGCATGCTCACTCCTTTTTATGGATTCGTTACACAACAAAGCGAACCGTCCTTACGAACGGCTCGCGACATTTGAGTAATATGGGCGCAGCTTATGCGGGTCGGATACAGATAAACATATAAACAAACTCATCACAGATGAGCACATATCACAAAGCAAATGACAGTGTTTATCGTACGTTGAACCACAACAACTGTCAAATAAATGGCCCCAGCACGGCGGCTAAAACGCGGTGAACGGCAGGGCCACAAAGCGCATACGCCTAAACTGCACATTCCTCGCGTTCGGCATCGAGACGTGCCTTAACGGCATCGGCGGCGATGTGATACGAGAAGCCTTTGCCCATCAAAAACCGAACCAGTTTTTCGAATCCGCGCGTCTCTGGAACACGACGCTTGGCGAGCAGGGCTGACGCACGCGCCAAATCGTCTTCGACGGCAAAATAATCCTCGGGATAACCGGGAATGTCATCGAGCACGACATGACGGCGCTTGAGCTCGGTCTCGATTTTGCGCTGTCCCCAACCGCGCCGCTTGCGCTCCTCGATAAAGTACGAGCAAAAGCGGCTCTCGTCTAAAAAGCGATACTCGGTGGCGCGCTCGACGGCGAAATCGATCGCAGGCTGGTGAAAGCCGTAGCGAGCCAGCTTGTCACGGACCTCACCCGTCGCATGGTCGCGGCGCGATAACATCTCGGTCACCATGGTAAGTGCACATTTACGCTCAATGAGCTGCACCGCCTCACGGAAGTTGTCCCAATCACAGGGCAGATCGGGGCGGTTTTTGACATACAGCCGCGCGACCCGCACGGGAATCCAAATGGACCGCTCAAAACCGCCCTCAAGCTCACAATCGATATGTGCGCAAGGCTTTTTGGACGCATACCCGCTCGAGAACGAGGAGGCCGCCTTCTTATCGGGAAAGACGACCGTGGCCTCGGTCACCGTATACGACATGAGCGTAACCGCTACTCGTCGTCATCATCGAGCATGGCGGAACCATCGATGGCGTAAAGCTCGTCAAACTCCTCAGGCGCAGGCTGATCGGTCAGCTCGACCTCGGACGGAGCATCGTCATCAAACTCAAGTCCACAGGCAAGGCGGACCTTATGCTCAATCTCGTCGGCACAATCGGGGTGTTCGCGCAGGAACGCCTTGGCGGCCTCGCGACCGTTGCCGAGCTTATCCTCGCCATAGGCAAACCAGGAGCCCATCTTCTTGCAGATGCCGCACTCGACAGCCATGTCCAGAATCGAGCCCTCCTTAGAGATGCCCGTACCGTACATGATGTCGAACTCAGCAGAACGGAACGGAGCTGCCACCTTGTTCTTAACGACCTTGGCGCGCACGCGGTTACCGATAACCTCGTCCTTAAGCTTAATGCTGTCGATACGGCGAATGTCGATACGCACCGAAGAAAAGAACTTAAGGGCGCGGCCGCCCGTCGTAGTCTCGGGGTTGCCGAACATGACGCCGATCTTCTCACGCAGCTGGTTAATGAAAATGCACGTCGTGTTGGACTTGGACAGCGAGCCGGCGAGCTTGCGGAGCGCCTGGCTCATCAGGCGAGCCTGAAGACCGACCGTAGTGTCGCCGATTTCTCCCTCGATCTCGGCACGCGGGGTCAGCGCGGCGACGGAGTCGACGACGATGGCATCGATGGCGCCGGAACGCACGAGCATGTCAACGATCTCGAGCGCCTGCTCACCCGTATCGGGCTGGGAAATGAGCACCTCGTCGATATCCACGCCGATGCGCGCGGCATACGTGGGATCGAGCGCGTGCTCGGCATCGATAAATGCCACAACGCCACCCATTGCCTGGGCCTCGGCCAGGATCTCGAGCGAAAGCGTCGTCTTACCGGAGGACTCAGGACCGTAAATCTCGACGATACGGCCGCGCGGCACGCCGCCGATACCCAGCGCGGCATCGAGGGCCAGGGCGCCCGTGGGAATGGCCTCGACCTCGAGCTCGGGACCACCATCGCCGTACCTCATGATGGAACCCTGGCCGAATTTCTTCTCGATCTCGGCCTTGGTGGTGGCGATCATCTCATCGCGCTCTTTACCCGTCGTGCGAGCATGAACGGTACGTACGGGACCTGAATTCTTGGCCATGAATAGCCCTCCTCTTAACAACCTGCATCGATAATAAACGAACGGCTGTTCGTGGTCAACCGTTCAGGCCAATCATATGCAGGCAGTCTTTCCAAAACCCAACCAAACGCCGACCAAACACTGACCAAATGCTTGACCACAAAGGGCCAAATATGAACAAGGCAGGCAAAATTACATCTACAACCAGCACAAACGCCAAATGAGCCTAAGGTCCCTATCTCCACAATTAAGGGGCTCGGAGGCCCCTTAAAACACGTCTATTCCATAGAGTTGAGCACAAGGGCAATGCGACCCAATGCCTCCGTGACCGCATGGGCACGAACACACGAACGGTCACCCTCATAGTGGCAGCGCACAGAGTCCACGACCGGCACGCCCCCATCGGCGGAACGATGCGCCCAGCCAATATAGAAAGTGCCCGCCGGATCGTCCTCAGTGCCACCGCCGGGCCCGGCATAACCCGTTGCGCTCACTGCAATATCGCTCTGGTACAGCTCCAGCGAACCCACCGCCATCTCGCGCGCGGTCTGATGCGACACCGCGGTATAGTGGTCGAGCGTCTCCTGCTCAACACCAAGAACGCGATGCTTGATCTCATCGCAGTAGGTCACCGCACCGCCACGCAGCACCGCCGAGGCGCCCGGGATATCGGCAATCGTCGAGGCGATCATACCCGCCGTCAGCGACTCAGCCGTCGAAACCGTCACGCCCCGAGCGCTCGCGCGCTCGACAATATCACGCGCCAGCTCCTCGTTATGTGCGGAAATCTGCTCAAAAGAGTCCGTCATACCCACCAGGACCTAGACCGAAAAGACGATCTTGCGGCAGTTCCAGAAGTACTGGGCGCCCGAGATAACGGTCAGGACAACGGCAACGGCGTACAGGAAGCGCGACACCGAGTAGATGCCGAGCGTCAGCGCCACCGGGCCAAGGTGCAAGCCGGCCATAGCAAAAACGCACAGGTAACCGCAAATGGAGACCATCGTGGTTGCCGTCTTGTACTTGCCGAGCTTATCGGCCGCAACGACCACACCGGCCGCACTCGCAACCATGCGAAGGGCGCTCACCAGCAGCTCACGGAACAGGATAATGAACACGGACCACACGGTCACCGCGCCAAAATCCAAGAACAGCAGCAGGGCCGAAAACACGAGCAGCTTATCGGCGATGGGGTCCAAGAATTTACCGAAGTCGGTGATCTCGTTGCGCGAACGCGCCAGATAACCGTCGACCTTATCGGTGCACGACAGGATCACATACAGAATGAAGGCAGCGGCGGCGAGCGGGCCGTCGAAGGTGCTCCAATCCGTACCGGCAACACTCGTGTGAGAAAGCGCCGACACGATCATGAACACCGGGATAAAGACGATGCGAACGCACGTCACGATGTTGGCGGGCGTCCAGACACTCGTCAGTTCCTTATTGCTCTCGTTAGCCACGACGCTCTCCTACTCCACAACATGACCGATAAGCTCGTAGCAGAAGCTATCGGTAAACTCGACGGTCAGAATATCGCCCACGGACGCCTCGCTGGCGTCCAGATGCACCGCGCCATCGGAATCGGGCGCCTGGAACCAGGCATGGCCGATCAGCTCGGCGCCATCCTCGGTCTCTTCGATACCGTCGACGATTACCTGGGCGCGCTCGCCCACATGTGCGGCGGTGGCGGCAAAACCGAGCGACTCGGCCAGGTCCATGGCCTCCTGGGCGCGCTCGAGCTTGACCTCTTCGTCGACCTGGCCCTCCATCTTAGCGGCCAGGCTGCCCTCCTCCTGCGAGTAGGCAAAGACACTCGTGTAGTCAAAGCCGACGGTGTCCATAAAGTCGATAAGATCGCGGAACTCGTCGTCGGTCTCGGTCGGGAAGCCGACCATGGCCGTGGAACGAATCACGATGCCGGGGATGCGCTCGCGAAGGTCGCGGAACAGATCCTCGAGCTCCTGGCGCGAACCGGAGCGACGCATGGCCTTGAGAATGCGCGCGTCGCAGTGCTGCACGGGGATATCGATATAGGGCAGCACCTCGGGCGTATCGCGAATCGTCTCGATGAGTTCGTCAGTCATGCCCTCGGGCTGCAGATAGAGCACGCGGACCCAGACGTTGTGCGGGCGCACGGCCTCGGCGACGGCACGCAGCAGCTGCGCCAGATTGCGCGGCGAGCCATCGGCGACGTCCTCGTCGGCAAAGTCGGTACCCCAGATGCCCGTGTCCTGGCCGATCAGCACGATCTCGCGCACACCGCCGGCAACCAGGTCGCGCACCTCGGAGATGATGCTCTCGGCATTGCGCGAATGATAGCGGCCGCGGATGTAGGGAATCATGCAGAAGCTGCAGAAGCGGTTGCAGCCATCGGAAATCTTGACGTAGGCGACAGCACCCTCGACGGTACGTTTGACCTGCGGGATATAGGCTGCAATCTCACGCTCGACACCCAGCACGCCATCGATGACCGCCACGATGCCGTCTTCCTCGTCGGCCTTCACAAAGGCAGCGACCTCGGGCAGCTCGTCAGGCAGGTCATCGCCATAGCGCGACGGCACGCAGCCGCACATGACGATGGGGCAAGAACGAACGCCGTCCTGAACCTCGTTGGCGAGCTCGAGCGTGGTCTCGATGCTCTCGGACGTTGCGGAGGCGAGGAACGAGCAAGTATTGACGATGGCGATATCGGCATCCTGCGGGTCGAATGCCTCCTCGTAGCCCGCGGCGGTCAAAAGAGAACGCATGCGGTCGGTGTCAACCTCGTTCTTAGCGCACCCGAGGGTGATGTAGAGCACGGAGCCCAACGGTGTATCCATGTTGGAGAGCAGTCCTTTCGATTGATATTAGCGGTAGTTGGTGAACTGCAGCGGCTGGCCGTAGTCCTGGTCGCGCAGGAACTGGATCACGGTCTGCAACGCGTCCTTCGAAACAGAGGAAACACGCAGCTTGTCGGCCTCGATGGTCACCTTGACCTTGAGCTTTTGATCCTTGATGTCCTTGTTGATCTTCTTGGCGGTCGCCTGGTCGATACCCTCGACGATATGGCCGAGCACGCGCACGGTGCCGCCCGATGCCGCCTGCGGAGCATCCCACGAGACAGCCTTGAGGTCGATGCCGCGCTTGATGAGCTTGGAGCTCAGCACGTCGATAATCTGCTTGGAGACAAAGTCGGCCGGGGCGTTGATCGTAAAGAGCTTGTCGCCCTTCGAAAGCTCGATCGTGGCGCCGGAATCCTTAAGGTCATAGCGCTGGGAAATCTCGCGCGTGGTCTGCTGAAAGGCGTTATCGACCTCTTGCATGTTGACCTCGGACACGACGTCGAAGCTGGAATCTTTAGCCATGATGTTTCCTTTCGCGTACGAGCGGCCTAGTAGCTATCGTACGAATTGTCGGTAGAATCGGTGGGTGTCTGACCGTCAGTTGCGGTATCGGCGCCATCCGTGGACTGGGCATCGGTACCGTCGGTGGTATCGGTACCGTCGGTGGTATCGGTACCATCGGTGGTGTCGGTACCATCAGAACTTTCACCATTCTCGGAATCAGACGTCTCCTTCTTGGGAACGGTGATCGTCACACGCGCCACGCCCGAGGTCTTGGTATCGTAACGAACCTTTTCACCGTTCTTGGTAACGGTGACATCGGAAGGCTTGGACGTGGTGATCTCGATCGAAGACTCGGGCGTGTACTCCTGCTCAAAGGGGCCAGTCGCCTGGGCGCCATAGACCGACTTGCCGTCAACCTTGACCTCAATCCACGCGGTCTTTCCCTTGGCAACGGAGACTTTGACCTTCGTGACCTCGTTCTCTTCCTTCTTGGCCGTCGTCTTGGTAGCGTCCGAATCAGTCGACTCATCCGTCGCCTCATCGGTGTCATCGTCCTCGTCGACCGTTTCGGTCTTCTTAGAAGACTTGTTGGTCGTCATCTTGGTAGCAGTGGGCGTCTCGGGCGTGTTCTCGGGCGCCGAAGATGCGCAGCCACGCAGAAGCACCACGATGAGCACAATCAACAGCAGCACAACGGCACCGATGCCGGCGTAGACGATACGCGGATCGAGCCCGTTGTTTTGAGGAGTACGTGATCCGCCGCGTCCACGACCGGAACTGCTGCGGCCGCCTCCCTGAGGCATACGACCGCGATTGCTATCGGAACGGCCGCGATAGCCGCCCTGGCCCTGAAGGCTGCGCTGACCCGAGCGGGGCGCAAGCTCACCGCGGCCTTGATAGCCACGCTGGCCCGAACGCGAAGCCGAAGAGCGCTGGCCATACGGCTGTGATTGAGAGCGAAGACGCGGCGTCACCTGCGTGGTATCGGCATCCGCATAGCCACCGCGAGAGCGTCCCGTAGAGGCACCACGGTAACCGCGATCGGAATAGCCGCCGTCGCCGTAGCCGGCACGAGGGTCACGCGCCACGCCGCGGGCAGCGGGAAGTGCACGGTCCTCGGGCATCGGCGTACTGCGGAACCGGTCACGCTGTGAGCGAATCTCCTCGCCCGAACCCGTCTCGGTAATATAACCGGCCTGCTGAGGACGCTGTCCATAGCGGGTCGAACGACCGCCCTGAACCATCAGGAAGCGCCCGTTATCGACCGAGGAACGCGAATTGACGTAGCCGGCGGCGTCCTGAAAACGACCGCCCTGCTGGGACGTCTCGCGTTCGTATGCCATCAGGTCGTCAAAGTAGGCATTGACGACCTCGCGCGGATTGAGGCCCAAAAAGCGAGCATAGCTCGAAATCATGCCCTGCGCATAGCCGCGCGGCGGCATCGAGGCAAAGTTACCGGTCTCGAAAAACTCGATGATCTGCGGCCTGATTTTGATGGTGTTGGCGACCTGCTGAATGGAAAGGCCCATTCGGCGACGCTGCTCGAGCAGCATGTCACCAAAGCGTGCAGCCATCAGAATCCTCCAAACTCACGATCTTCACGTGCCATCTCGGCGTCGACAGATTCCAGCGCGGCAAGCCCCTCCTCGTCCAACAGGACCTCGCGCGGCTTGGAACCGTCGGGCGGGCCGACGACACCCTTTTCTTCCAGCATGTCCATAATACGCCCGGCACGCGCATAGCCAACCTTCAGACGACGTTGCAGGCCAGATGTGGAGCCAAGCTGCGATTCCACCACAATATGGGCGGCTTCCCAAATGAGCGGATCATCGTCTTGCGGCTCGGCTACTCCGGTGCGGACAATACCGCCGCCACCCGCCATGGACATGGAAGCGGGCGCCACGGCAGACAGAATCTCCTCGTGGTAGTCGGGCTCGCTCTGCGACTTGACGAACTCGACAATCTCGTTGATCTCATCATCCGAAACAAAGCATCCCTGAATACGGCGAGGCTTGCCCCAGTCGACCTTGGAGAACAGCATGTCGCCCAAACCGGTAAGCTTTTCGGCACCCATCTGGTCGATGATGACGCGCGAGTCGATACCCGTGGCGACGTTAAAGGCGATGCGGTTGGTGATGTTAGCCTTGATAAGGCCCGTCACCACGTTGGAGCTGGGGCGCTGCGTGGCCACGATAAGATGAATACCGGCGGCACGGCCCAGCTGGGCGATACGCACAATCGACGCCTCGACGTCCTTGCCGGCAACCATCATCAGGTCCGAAAGCTCGTCAATAATGATGACCAGGTAGGGCATCTTTTGCGGCGGGTTGTCGTAATGCTCAAACTCGCCGGCGGCCTGCTTTTCGTTGTAGGTCGAGATCTTACGCACGTTAAGGCGCTCGAAGACCTTCAGGCGACGCTCCATCTCGGACACGGCCCATTGCAGAGCGCTCGCGGCCTGCTTGGGTTCGGTAACGACCGGTACATAAAGATGCGGCAGGCCGTTATAGCCCGCAAGCTCGACGCGCTTGGGGTCGACCATGATCAAGCGAACGTCCTCGGGAAGCGCGCGCATGAGCAGGGTCGTGATGATGGAGTTGATCATCACCGACTTACCGGAACCAGTGGTACCGGCGATCAGCAGGTGGGGCATCTTGGCAAGGTCGGCGACGACCGGCGTGCCCTCGGCATCGCGCCCGATTGCGAGCTCGAGCGGACCGCCCTTCACATAGGGCAGCACGTCGCCCAGGTTGACGTTCTGGCGCTTGCGATTGGGGATCTCGATGCCCACGAGCGAGGTGCCGGGGATCGGGGCAAAGATACGCACCGACTGGGCAGCGAGCGAAAGCGCGATATCGTCCTCGAGGCTCGAGATCTTGCTCACGCGCTCGCCCTCGCCAGGTTGCAGCTTAAAGGTCGTCACCGTGGGGCCGGCGATCCAGCCGACCACGCGGGCACTGCGGCCAAACTCAAGCAACGTGGACTGAAGCGACTCGGCAGTCTGTTCCAGCTCCTTGTCAGAAGACGCGGAGGACGCCGACTGCGGGTTGGCATGCAGGATTTCGAGTGGCGGAAGCTTAAGGCCATCCTCTTCTTCGCCCTCGTTATCTGCGGCGCCGCCGTCCGCTCCCCCATCCCTAGCCGCAGCCGATCCGACAGCACTCGAGGCAGGCGCATCGGCAACCTTGGGATGCTTCAAGAAGTCGGGAATCTGAGGTGCTGCCGAGACAGGATTCACGGCAAACGGCGGCTCGGACTCGTCAATCTTATCGGGGTCGTCTTCCATCGAAAGCTGGCCGGTTACCTGTTCGCGCTTGGCATGGCGACTCGGCAGCAAAGTTGTCTTTGCGGTCTCAATCGGCGCCTCGTCGTCCTCGTCATCGCCCTCAGTGAGCTCAATCTCGCTATCGGACCAAGACGGGTCGGGCTCACTCGTATTGAGCTTAGGCGCAGCCTTGCCCTTCTTGGCATGGCGGCGCGGCAGCAGCGTCGTCTTAGCGCGCTCGGCCTCCACGGCATCGGATACGTCGACAAACGGATCCTCGTCCTCGTCGTCATCGTCCAAAACCGGGTCCACATCGTTGCTCATGACCGTGGTCACGGCAGCATCGGAGCCCTTTTGACGAAGAATGCTCAGGTGCGGACGGGCAACGCCGGGCACCGATAGGGCCTCATCGTCACCCCACGGGCTCGCGTTAACATCGGCACGACGGCGCTCGGCAAAATCGGACGCACGGTCGCGAGCCGAGCGCAGCACGCCGCCAACCGAAAAGCCGATGATGACCAAGCCCACGACGACAAGGCCCAACAGGACTACCATCGCGATAGGCTTACCCAGGGCATTCTGCAGCGCACTCGCAATAAACGCACCGATGTAGCCACCCGAGGCGGACAAATTTTGCGGCGTGAACATAAGGTCACACGAGACACTCGTACCCGGCACCATCAGCGAAAGAATGGAAACGACGGCGATAAAGACCACGGCGCCGCCCGCAACAGAGCGCACGTTGAGCGGCGAGTCCTCGCCTAAAAAGAGTGTGGCGGCAAACAGCAAAATGACGATCGGCAGCACGTAGGCGCCCAGACCAAAGCCCAGGTGGTAGAAACCAGCAACCGCAGCCGTAACGGGTGCGGTCGCCGGCGAAATCACGGCAATGAAGGACGCAATCGCCAAAACGGCGATGACCACGCCGGCGATATCGCGGTTGGCCGAGGGCTCGACCAAGGGCTCAAAATCGTCGAAGTCGGCCTCGTGGCCCTTATTGGCACGCAGATGGGAACCGGCACCCTTAGCAGATGCCGGTTGGTTATTGGCCTTATTGCCTTTGGCGTTTTGTGCAGATCCGCGCGCCAAACTAAACCTCCATGACGACCGGGATGATCATCGGACGGGTGCGCGTACGGCTCCAAATAAAGTTGGAGAGCGAATCGCGCACGGCCTTGCGAATGGCATCGGAGCCGCTGCTCGTAAAGCTAAACTTGCCCTTCTCGATCGTCTTCATAATGGATGCGGAGGCATCCTCGGAAAACTGGTCGTCGATGGCAAACGAGACACCGCGGCCCGAGAACTCGATGGCCTCGATCTTCTTGTGCTTGAGCGAGACGATGGCAACGGCCGTGACCATACCGTCGTTGGCGAGCTTTTGGCGATCGCGCAAGACAATGGGGTCGGTATCGCCGATACGCAGGCCGTCGACGTAGACGACGCCGGACTCGACGGGTGTACCGCGCTTGACGATACCACCGCGCATCTCGAGCGTGTCGCCGTTATCGAGGATAAAGATATGATCGTCCTTGATGCCCATCTTGCGGGCGAGCTGGGCATGAGCGCGCAGATGCACGGCCTCACCGTGAACCGGCATAAAGTACGTGGGTTTGGCCATGGCCATCAGGAGCTTGAGCTCCTCCTGGCTACCGTGACCGGAGACGTGGACGAGAGCGCGGTTCTTATCCCACACGTCGCAGCCGAGCTTGGCCAGGCTGTTGACGACCTGCTGGACGGCCTTCTCGTTACCAGGAACGGGAGTTGCCGAGAGGATGACGGTATCGCCCTCGTGGATAGAGAGCGTCTTGTGCTCGCCGTTGGCCATGCGGGACAGGGCCGACAGCGGCTCGCCCTGCGAACCGGTGCACATGACGACGATCTTGTCGTCGGGCAGGTTATCGATATCGAAGGCATCGATGATATCGGCATCGTCGATGTTGAGGTAGCCCAGCTCGCGCGCGACGCGGGTGTTGGTGAGCATGGAGCGACCGGTCACAACGACCTTACGGCCGCACTTACGGGCGGCATCGCAGATCTGCTGCAGGCGATGAATGTGGCTCGAGAACGACGCGACGAACACGCGACCCGGGGCGTTCTTGATGGCGTGCAGCAGATTGGGACCAACCTCGGCCTCGGACTTGGTAAAGCCAGGAACCGTGGCGTTGGTGGAGTCGGAAAGCAGCAGGTCGATGCCCTGCTTGGCAAAGCGGCTGATAGCGGCATAGTCGGGCGTGACACCATCGATGGGCGTCTGGTCGAGCTTAAAGTCGCCGGTGTGCATAACGGTGCCCTGGTTGGTGCGGATGAACACGCCCAGAGCGCCGGGGATGGAGTGCGTCATCGAGAAGAAGTCGAGCGAGATTCCGCCGAGGTTGACATGGCTGCCGCCCTTGACCTCGCGGAACTTGGGTGCGCGGATGCGGAACTCAGAAAGTTTGCCCTCGATAAAGCCAAGCGTCAGCTTGCTCGAAAAGATGGGCACCTTGTTGTTGAGGTCCTGCAGCAGATACGGAAGCGAACCGGTGTGGTCCTCGTGGCCGTGGGTGACGACGATACCGCGGAGCTTCTCCTCGTTCTCCAGGACATAGGTGTAGTCGGGAAGCACCAGGTCGATACCGGGCTGGGAGTCGTCCGGGAACATGAGACCGGCGTCGACGAGCACCATGTCGTCGCCGCACTCGAAGACCGTCATGTTCTTACCGATGCCATCAAGGCCGCCGAGCGGGATGATCTTCAAGGGAGATGATTTTTTAGCTGCCATAGGTTAGTGTGGTTTCCTTTCTTCGAAACGGGTCTGGAACAACCGACGGGGCGCTTCTGACAAACCGACCGTCGGGAACGTACAAACATGCATCATAGAGTCGACGCAGTAACCACAGTATGATACCCATTTGCCCACCAACAGACCACCCATGCATCAAAGCCCCATCTGAACCGGTCTATCCCGCCGGTCTGGGCCCATCGGGGGCCGGGGCGGGTTAAGTTTGCTGCTCTACAGTCCTGCGCAAGACGGAAAGCACACTAAGTGCTTTCCTTTGCGTGCGGAAC
>UQUL01000028.1 GCA_900544235.1 uncultured Collinsella sp. | reverse complement strand
TGTTTCCCGCACAGGAAAAGGCGCCCGTGCGCATCGAGTTCTTTGGCGACGAGATTGACCGCATCCGCCGCATGGTGAGCTCCACAGGCCAAACCATCGGCAACGAGGACAGCATCGAGATCTTCCCCTGCCGTGAGCTGGCGCTTACCGACGATGCCGTCCACAACATGCACGTGGCGCTCTACCGCGCCAGCCAGGATGACAGTAAACTGGCAGCGCTGCTCGAGATGGTGGATGCACGCATCGTCACGCCCGAGCTCGACCGCTTTTTGCCGGTGATGTACGGCCAGACCGTAAGCCCGTTGGCACACGTGAGCGGCAAGGCGCTTGTGGTTTTGTCCGAGCCGCGCTCGCTGTTCGACGACTGCCTGCGTGCCTACGAGGATATCGAGGCCCGTGCCGGCGAGGCGGGGATTGACCGATTGGATGGCCTGTATGTACGTGCCCAGCAGCTCGATTTTGGTGCCCAGCAGCGCCTGAACTACGTAAGCCTCATTCGTGCCGGCGGCGCGGTGACGGCCGAGCTCAAGATTGAGCAGCCTGCTATCGCAGGCTCGGACAACCGTTTTATGACGCGCATTCAGGAAGTCGTGGGCAAGCGCTATGCCTGCGTGTTTGCCATCCCCGACCGCGGTGCGCGCGAGTCGATGGAGCTCACCTTTGGCGATGAGGGCATTACCTTTGAGGAATCGCTGACGGCGGCCCCCGAAAATGCCGGCGCTATCGGCGACCGCGTGCGCGTGGCAGCGGCGGATTCCGCCGACCGTGCCGCACGCCAGGAGGCCCACGCTTCCATTCGCGAGCGTCGCGCCGACGCACTCAACGCCCGCTCGCTCGAGGCGGGCGCGGCCCAGGCTGCCGCCGGTGCCGCCGTGCCCACCATCTCGCGCGGGCGCGTGACCTTTGTCGATGCCGCCCTGCCGCAGGGCGTGGTGGTGCCCGATGCCAATCTGGCCGTGTTCTCGATCGCCGACCTCAACGCCCGTATGGATGCCAACCGCGCGCGCAGCCGCCGCAAGGTGGACATTACGCAGATCACCTTCCCGTTTAAGCCGGGCGACTACGTGGTGCACGCCACTCACGGCATCGCACTCTTTAGCGAGATTGCGCGTCAGGAAGTGGGCGGCAAAGAGCGCGACTACTTTTTGCTGGAATATGCCGACGGCGACAAGCTCTACGTGCCGCTCGAGCAGGTCGACCGTATCACGCGCTATGTTGGCCCCGACGGCGACAAACCGCGCCTGACCAGGCTCAACACAGCCGACTGGACGCGCGCCACCAACAAGGCGCGCAAGAATGCCAAAAAGCTGGCGTTTGACCTGGTCGACCTGTATACGCGCCGCTCATCAATCGCGGGTATCGCCTGCCCGCCTGACACGCCCGAGCAGATCGAGATGGAGGAGAGCTTTCCTTACGACGAGACGCGCGACCAGCTGGAGGCCATCGCCGACATTAAGGCCGATATGGAGGCGCCCAAGCCCATGGACCGCCTGCTGTGCGGCGACGTGGGTTTTGGCAAGACCGAGGTCGCCCTGCGCGCGGCGTTTAAGTGCGTGGACTCCGGCCGCCAGGTCATGGTGCTCTGCCCCACGACCATTCTTGCCCAGCAGCACTACGAGACGTTCTTTGAGCGCTTTGCCCCGTTTGGCCTTGAGGTCGAGGTGCTCAGCCGTTTCCGCACGCCGGCGCAGCAAAAGCGCGCGCTCAAGGCGTTTGCCGAGGGCACGATCGACGTGCTCATCGGCACGCATCGTCTGCTATCGGCCGATGTGAATCCCAAGAACCTGGGCCTGGTGATCATCGACGAGGAGCAGCGCTTTGGCGTGCAGCACAAGGAGCAGCTCAAGAACCTGCGCGAGCAGATTGACGTGCTCACGCTATCGGCCACGCCGATTCCGCGAACCATGCAGATGGCCACGAGCGGCGTGCGCGACATGAGCCTGATCACGACGCCGCCGACCGGGCGTCGTCCCGTGATCGTGCACGTGGGGGAGTACGATCCCGATGTGGTGAGCGCGGCGATTCGCCTGGAGGTGGGTCGCGGCGGCCAGGTGTACTACGTGTCCAACCGCGTCAAGACCATCGACGACGCCGTGGCGCGTGTGCACGAGGCCGCGCCCGAGGCGCGCGTGGGCGTGGCGCACGGCAAGATGAGCCCGCGCGAGGTCGAGGACGTGATGATCGAGTTCGCGACCAAGAAGATCGACGTGCTCATCGCCACGACCATCGTGGAGAGCGGCATCGACAACGCGACCGCCAACACGCTCATCATCGAGGATTCGCAACGTCTGGGCCTGGCGCAGCTCTACCAGCTCAAGGGCCGCGTGGGCCGTTCTGCCACGCAGGCATACGCGTACTTTATGTTCCCCGGCGAGCTGCCGCTCACCGAGGAGGCGACGGCGCGCCTGACCGCACTGTCCGAGTTCCAGGACCTGGGCAGCGGCATGCGCATCGCCATGCGCGACCTGGAGATTCGCGGCGCCGGCTCGCTTATGGGCGCCGAGCAGCACGGCAACCTGTCGAGCGTGGGCTTTGACCTGTTTACGCAGATGCTGGGCCAGGCGGTGGCCGAGGCGCGCGGCGATGACGACGCCGGCGTGGAGGCGGCGAGCGTGGGCATTAACCTGCCGGCCGACTACTTCTTGTCCGAGGAGTACCTGCCGGCGGTGGATCAGCGCGTGCTCGTGTACCGCAGGCTCGCAGCGGCCGAGGACCTGGAGAGCATCGATGAGGTGCAGGAAGAGACCGAGGCCGCGCATGGCGAGCTGCTGTTGGCAGGACTCAACCTGTTCAATCGCGCACGAATCCGCATTCGCGGTGAGCGCCTGGGGCTCGAGAGCGTCACGCTCAGCGGCGGTCGCATCACGTTTTTGGGCGTCAACGTGCCCAAGAAGGTGGCCTTTGAGCTAAAGACCCGCTATGGCGCGGTGAACTTCCCCAAGAGCCGCAAACTGTCGGTGCCCTACAAGGCGGGCGCCGGCGCGGGCAGCGGCCTGGGTCGCGGTCTCGACGCCAACGACGGTACCGGCCCCGTGGCCGCGGCACTCATGCTGTTGCAGCAGTTGGGTGCCAGCGACGACGACTAACGGGTCGACGCTGCAAACGCCCCATTTGGGCAATCTGACCCTCACTCGTCGGTCGCGTACGCAAGTACGCTTCCCTCCTCCTTCGGGCCACCTTGCCACAAATGGAACGTTTTCGCTCACTTATGCTCAACCTGTAAGGGTATTTATGGGACAAAGCTATCTTTGCCCCACCACGTTGCGGGTCGACCCTTCGCCCGATCGAAAGGAAAGCATGTTCGGATACATCTATAAGAAAGATGTCGCCATTATCGCGGTTGTCCTGTGCCTTTGTCTGGGCGTGGGCAGCTTCTTCGATTATCAGATTTCGAGCGCGCTGTTCAATATCGGCAGCATGTACGGCCGCTTTATCGAGGCTGCCGGCGAGCTACCGTTCGAGCTGACGGCGAGCGTCGCGGGCGTCATGCTCGTGCGCGCGGTGCGTCCCGACTCCGGGGGGAGCAAATGGCTCGCCGTGCTCGGCATCCTCGTCAACGTTGGCCTGGCCGGCTACGAGATCGTCTCGTCCCTGAAGGTTGGCGGCAAACTCATCGCTGTTCAGTTAGTGCTGACGTTTGTGCTGGTGATCGCCGCCAACCTTATCGTCTATCGCCTCACGCGCGCGACCGAGTCCGACGAGCTTACGCGCTGGGCGTTGATGGTACTTGCTGTGTGGGTCGCTCAGGCCATTATCCTCAACGTGATCGTCAAACCGCTGTGGTCGCGCCCGCGCATGCGCGTGATCGAGGTCACGCCAGGGCTCAATTTTCAGCCGTGGTGGGTGATCGGCAACCCCGACAAGTGGGCCTATATTGCCGCTGGCGTGATCAAGGACGGCTTCAAGTCGTTTGCGAGCGGACACACGGCGCACGCGGCGATCGGCCTTATGCTCGCCGGGCTTCCCGCAGCGGCCTTTAAGGAAAAGCCGTCGCGCCGCCGCGTGGTCTTTTGGACGGCGGCTGTGGTCGCGGCGCTCGTCGCCTTTGGCCGTATCGTGATTGGAGCACACTTTTTGAGTGACGTGAGCTGCGGCTTTGCCCTGGTGCTGGCGCTTGAGTGCCTTGCCGCGCGCGTTGCCTATCCCAACGGCGTACAATAGCTCCGTTTGAATCATCTGGCCGATATCCGGTAAGAGAGGATTGCCATGCTCGCATTTAACAACGACTATTCCCACGGCGCACATCCGGCAGTGCTGCAGGCACTCGTCGACACCAACATGGAGCCGCAGCCCGGCTACGGTACCGATGCGCACACCGAGCGTGCCAAGCAGCTTATTCGCGAGACTTGCCAGGCCCCCGATGCCGACGTGTTTTTTCTGGTGGGCGGCACGCAGGCCAACGCGACGGTGATTGACATGCTGCTCGCGCCCTACGAGGGCGTTGTTGCTGCCGAGACTGGCCACGTCGCCTGCCACGAGGCGGGCGCCATCGAGTTTGGCGGCCACAAGGTGCTCACCATCCCCGGCTACGAGGGCAAGATGCACGCCGAGGATCTCGAGAACTATATCCAGGTGTTCTACGAAAACGAGAGCTACGAGCACACGGTGTTCCCAGGTGCCGTGTACGTGAGCCTATCGACCGAGTACGGCACGCTGTACTCCAAGGCCGAGCTCGCGGCGATTCACGCGGTGTGCCAGAAGCATGAGATTCCGCTGTTTGTGGACGGTGCTCGCCTGGCCTATGCGCTGGCGGCCGATGAGTGCGACATTACCCTGCCCGAGCTGGCGCAGCTGTGCGACGTGTTCTACATCGGTGGCACCAAGTGCGGCGCTCTGTGCGGCGAGGCCGTGGTGTTTTGCGGCATGCATGCTCCGGCGCATCCTATTCCGCGCATTAAGCAGCACGGCGCGCTGTTGGCCAAGGGTCGCCTGACGGGCGTCCAGTTTGAGGCACTCTTTACCGATGGCCTGTATTATGAGATTGGTCGCCAGGCGATTGAGACCGCTCAGGCGCTGCGTCGCGTGCTGCACGAGCGCGGCTACCAGTTCTTCTTGGAGACGCCGACCAACCAGCAGTTCGTGATTCTGCCCAACGAAGACATGGCCCGCATTCGCGAGCATGCCTCGATCGAGTACTGGGAAAAGTACGACGAGACCCACACAGTGGTGCGCTTTTGCACCAGCTGGGCCACGACGCAGGAGGATATCGACGCGTTGGCGGCTGTCCTGTAGCCTGATGTAATGACAAGGGGCCGCCCTGCGCCTGGGCTTGGCGCAGGGCGGCCTTTGCTTTTGGGGAGAAGGGTTGTATGACCGAGATGTCCGAGCCGACGATTCGCCTGGCGACGCCCGATGATGCGCCGGCGTTGCTTGCTATCTATGAGCCGTATGTGCGCCAGACGGCGATTACCTGCGAATACGAGGTGCCGAGCGTTGAGGAGTTCGCCGGGCGCATCGAGCGTACGCTCAAGCGCTATCCGTATTTGGTGATGGAGCTGGACGGGCATCCGGTAGGCTATGCCTATGCGAGTCCGCTTAACAGCCGCGAGGCATACGACTGGTCGGTCGAGACGTCGATCTACCTGGCGCGCGACGTGCGCCACGGCGGGTTGGGCCGCAAGCTGCACGACGCGCTCAAGCAATGTCTGATCGCGATGGGCATCACCAACATGTGCGCGCTCATTGCCGTGCCGCACGACAAGGACGACGAATATCTGACGCATAACAGTCAGGATTTCCATGCCCATATGGGGTATCGCCTGGTGGGCGCCTTCGACCGCTGTGCCCAAAAGTTCGGCCGCTGGTACGACATGTGCTGGATGGAGTTGGTCTTGGCCGAGCGCGTCCCTAACCAACCTAAGCCAACCTGGTTCCCCGACCTCCTCGCCTAAAACCACCACAAAGGTGCCTGTCCCCTTTGTGGTGGTTTTGGTGTTGGTTAGCCGATGGGCTCGGTGTATTTGGCGCGGTCGGTGCGCTGGATGCGCTTGGAGACATGGAGCGGGCGGCCGTCGGTGTCGTAGACGTAGTCGGTGATCAGGATCAGCGCCTGCCCACGCTCAACGTTGAGCAAAAACGCCTCGTTTTGCGAGGCATAGCACACCTCAAAGGTCTTATGTCCCTGTGCCGGCGCGCGATGGAATTCCTGGCGCAGCGTGGCGTAGAGCGAACCGTTGATATCGCGGTCGATGAGTGCTTCAAAGCTCGGTGGTAGATAGGTGGTCTCCAGGCACAGTGGCGCATCGTCCAGATAACGCAGACGGACAAGTTTGACGAGCTTGCTGCCCACGGCGGCATCAAAGAACTTGGCTATGCTGCCGCCCGCCTTGGTAAAGCCCGAGTCCACCGTGCGCGTGGTGGGCTTCATGCCCTGACCCTGGACCTGCGCCGTATAGCTCGAAAACACCAGGTTGTTCTCGTGGAGCGCCGGCGTGTCGGCCACAAAGGCGCCACGCCCGCGCTCGGTGCGCACCAGGCCCTCATCAACGAGCACCTTAAGGGCGTGGCGCACGGTGCTGCGCGACAGCCCCGATTCGTCCATGAGCTCCATCTCGGACGGCAGCTTGTCTTCGCGCGCGTAGACGCCGGAGGCGATGCGGTCGCGCAGCATGCCCGCCAAGCGCTCGTATTGGGCCAGTTTCTTTTTGGATGAGACGCTCATATTGCCAACCTGTATCTAACCTGTATGCGAATCTAATCAAGCATGTATTCAATACAATAACAAAACCGCTGGTAGCCAGTTATCACAAACCGCATCAGCGATATTTCTAAGACAAATATAGCATACAACTAGTCGACATAACCAAAACATGTATGTAACTTGTATTCCATCGAGAGCATCAAACGAGAAGAAAGGCTGATGCACGATGACTACTCAGGAACAGGTTAAGGATGTCGTTTCCCAGGTTTTGGCTGACAAAGCAGACAAGGGCGGCATCAAGCGCGTCGTGTGGATTGGCGCCGGCGGATCCAACGGTGGCAACTATCCTGCCCAGTACTTTATGGAGCACGAGGCCACGCAGGTCGTGAGCTCCAGCTACACCAGCAACGAGTTCGTGCACGCCACGCCCGCCTATGTCAACGAGAGCACCTTGGCCGTCGTCGTGTCCATGCGCGGCACCAAGGAGACCATCGTCGCCGCCCAGGTCGCCAAGGACCATGGCGCCAGCACCATCGCCATCTATGTCGACGAGTCCGGCCTCACCGAGGTCTGCGACTACAAGATCCAGTATGACAGCCTGGCCGTCGACGAGTCCTGCATGGGCCGCACCAACTCCGCCGTCGTGACCATGATCGCCATGGAGCTTACGCAGCAGACCGAGGGCTATGCCGAGTACGAGACCGCTATGGCCGCCTTCGACTTGGTCGACCCCATCTATCGCAAGGCCGTCGAGTACACCCGTCCGCTTGCTGCCAAGTGGGCCGAGCAGAACGCCGACAAGCCCTGCATCAACGTGATGGCTCAGGGTCCGCTCTTTGGTGCCGCCTACGTCTTTAGCATCTGCAACGTGCAGGAGATGTTGCAGATCGACTCCTGCACCATCAACACCTGCGACTTCTTCCATGGTCCCTTCGAGATCCTGGACAAGCGCACCTCGCTGTTCCAGCTCATCAGCGTCGGCCGCAGCCGCTGCAACGACGAGCGCGGCATCCGCTTCGTCAACCAGTACGGTGGCGAGCGCGTCTATCAGCTCGACGCCAAGGAGCTCGGCCTCAACGACATCAAGGACAGCGTGAGCGAGTACTTCAACCACCTGATCTTTGCCCCGATTCTCAACAACGTGTACATGCGCGCGCTCTCTGCCGTCACCCACAAGGACTACATGACGCGCCGCTACATGTGGAAGCTGGACTACTAGGGGATAGAGCGGCCTAACAGCTCGATGTCCTCATAAGTTGCGGTGGAATAGTTCCTGTTTGGGGGCTTGAAGCCTCTATTTAGGAACTATTTCACCGCAACCGCCAAATGATCCGCTGGGGACGGAGGAAAACGGATCACTGACTCAGACCAGCCCCTCAGTGATCCGTTTTCCTCCGTCCCCAGCGGATCACTTTTCCGCTCGCCGATTTATGTCTTGAAAAATGTATATAACGACTATAACGTAGTGTGAAACATATTGGAAACAATACCGAGGAGGCTGCGTTGAAGAAAAGCAATCTGGGCTATGTGCTGGTGCTGATCGCCGCGCTTATGTGGGGCAGCATCGGAATCTTTGTAAACGGCATTGCGGCCATGGGCGTTTCGTCTCAGAGCATGGCGGCCTTTCGCTTGTTGGTCGGAGCGCTTATCTTGGCGCCGGTCCTGATGTTTATGGGCTGCCGTCCGGGTGAGGGGTCTACCGTGGCTCAGGGTCCCCTGACGCTATTCAAGGCAAGCCCCAAAGAGCTCGTCCCCTGCGCGCTTGTCGGTATCGTCGGTTTAGCCGCCGCCAACACCTGCTATTACGAGTGCATGCGCGAGGTGGGTATGTCTACGGCCTCGGTGCTGCTCTACACCTCGCCGGTGTTTGGCGTCATGCTCGGCCGCGTGCTTTATCGCGAGGACGTGACCCCCAACAAGCTCGTTGCCATTGTCTTTAACATCGTTGGCTGCGTGCTTGCGGTGACCAATGGCGACCTTTCCGGTTTTCATTTTTCGGTTTGGGGCGTCACGTCGGGCGTGATTGCAGGCCTTTGTGGTGCGTCGCTCGCGGTGTTTAGCCGGATAGCAACCAAGACGGTCCACCCGCTGGCTGTCACGTTTTGGGGCTTTGTTTTTGGCGGTGCGGTTATGGCGGCTATCGCGGCTCCGTGGCCGGATGTCGCCGCGGCAATGTCGCCACAGCTGCTGCTGCTGTTCCTTGGCTTTGGACTCATCCCCACAGCCGTGGCTTACATCTTATATATGCAGGGTCTGTCCATGGGGCTCGAGACATCGAAAGTTCCCGTCGTAATGTCTTTCGAGACGGTCGTCACCGTACTGGTGGGCATTGGTGTCTATGCCGAGCCCGCCGGAGTGATCAAAGTCCTGGGCATCGTGCTGGTGCTCGCGTCCATCCTGATTATGAACACCGACTTCTCCAAGCTGCGCAACAGTGTGTTTGTCGGTCATGTTGTTGAGAGCATGACCTTTAAGCCCAACGCGTGGTGGACCGAAAAATCTCAGGACATGGATCTGTTTAAGGAGCGCACGGGCATTGCGCTGGAGCCCACCGTGCAGGAAAGCCCCTGGTACTTCGTGCGATAGGGGATTGGCAAGGCGTCTGATCTGGGGTTATCCAGCCAGCGCCGGCCTACCCAGCCCCAACGTTTCAAGTACGTTAAACCCGTCAACGGTCGATTTTCACCCGCGAACGGTCTTTATACTAATTAGCAATATCCGCAACGTATAAGACGTTATAATGACCATAACGAAAAGGAGGAGGCAAGATGAATCAGATCATTCTCGCATCTCATGGCGGCCTGGCCGCAGGCGCCAAAGACACGCTCGAGATGGTTCTCGGCGACGTGTCGAACGTCCACGTCGTGTCGCTTGCTCGTGACGACAAGGAGCCCATCACCAATAAGGTGGACGCCATGATCGCCACGTTCAACGCGGACGACACCGTCTATGTGCTGACCGATATGCTCGGCAGCTCGGTCAACAACAACATGGTCGAGCTTTCCAAGAACGGCACGAAGTTCACGGTTGTCAGCGGTTTCAACATCCCGCTGGCACTGACGCTCGCTATGAGCCCCGTCCCCGTCAAGGGTGCCGAGCTCGCGGCCCTCATCAACGAGGCCCGCACCGGTCTGACCAACCCCAACGCACCGGTCGAGGCTGCCGCGGCTCCCGCCAAGAAGGCTAAGGCGTCTCGTCACAGCTCCGGTCCCGCCAAGATCGTCCTCGCACGTCTTGACTACCGTCTGCTGCACGGCCAGGTCGTCTTTACCTGGACCACCAAGGTTCAGGCCGAGCGCATCATCGTCGTTGACAACGCTGCCGCCAACGATGACATCAAGAAGGGCGCTCTTAAGCTGGCCAAGCCCCAGGGCGTGCGCCTGAACGTCTTCACCGTCGAGCGTGCCCTCGCTAAGATGGACAAGCTCAACACCCTCGGCGAGCGCGTCATGTTCGTCTTTGGCAACACCGCCGAGATGCTGCAGTTCTGCCAGGGCTACAAGCTCGACGCCATCAACCTGGGCGCCACCGCCAACCACGACGGTGCCGATCAGGTCGGCGGCAAGGACAGCTCCGTCTTCCTCGACGCCAACCAGAAGGCCGACGTCAACCAGCTGCTCGACATGGGCATCAAGCTCTACGTCCAGCAGACCCCTACGTATCAGAGCGTCGACATCGACGCCAAGCTGTAATCAACCAGGCTTTTGCCTGACTGAAAGGAGAAGGGTATGAATACGTTCATCAGTGCGGTGCTCGTCGGCCTCGTCGGCGTGTTCTGCATGTGGGACTCCCGCCTGCTCGGTCGTCTTAACTTCGAGCAGCCCCTCGTTGGCGCTACGCTCGTCGGTCTGCTGCTGGGCGATGTGCCCACCGGCCTTGCCGTCGGTGCTGCCGTCGAGCTCGTGTCCATGGGCCTGGTGCAGGTCGGCGCCGCCGTTCCGCCCGATATGGTCCTGGGCGGCATCGTGGCCGCTGCCTTTGCGTGCCTGACCGATGCTTCCGCCGAGACCGCCATGACGATCGCCATCCCGGTCGCCGTCCTGGGTCAGCTCCTCGGCATCGTGTTCCGTTCCATCATCGCCGCCCTCACCCATGTGGCAGATAGCGCGATCGATAACGGAAAGTTCAAGACCGCCTACCGCATGCACATCTGCGCCGGCTCCGGTCTGTACGCCGTCATGTACTTCCTGCCGATCTTCCTCGCCGTCTTTGTTGGCACCGACCTGGTCCAGGCCATCGTCAACATGGTTCCCGAGTGGCTGTCCACTGGTCTTAACGTTTCGACCAAGATCATGACTGCCTACGGCTTGGCCCTGCTGCTCACCATGATGATCAAGAAGGGTATGACTCCGTTCCTGTTCATCGGTTTCCTGCTCGCCGCTTACCTCAACCTGTCCGTCATCGCGGTCGCTCTGATCGGTGTGTGCCTGGCTGTCGTCTTCATGGGCTTCAAGTTCAACGGTTCCCATGCAGCCGCCGGTGTCGATTCCGACTACGATCCGCTCGAAGACGACGAAGACTAAGGAGGAACACACTATGGCAACCGCAACCAAGGACGTGTCCCTGAACAAGAAGGTCAGCCAGTTCTTCTGGCGCTCCTGGGCCATCCAGGCCTCTTGGAACTACGAGCGTCAGATGAACATGGGCTTCCTCTACGGCATGGTTCCCACGCTCGATCGCCTCTATCCGGATGAGTCCGACCCCAAGCAGCTCGCTGCTAAGAAAGAGGCTTACCACCGTCACATGGCGTTCTACAACTGCACCCCGCAGACGAGCGCCTTTATCCTAGGCCTCGCCGCCTCCATGGAGGAGGAGTACGCCAAGGATCCCGAGAACTTCGATCCCGATTCGATCAACGCGGTCAAGACCTCCCTCATGGGTCCGCTTTCCGGCATCGGTGACTCCTTCTTCCAGGGCACCATCCGCGTCATCGCCTTTGGCCTGGGCGTTCAGCTGGCTCAGCAGGGCTCCATCATGGGCCCGATCCTGGCCATGCTCATCTCCATCGTCCCCTCTGTGCTGATCACCTGGTTCGCAGCCAAGATGGGCTATCAGGGCGGCCACGAGTACCTGAGCAAGCTTCAGGGCGGCGACCTCATGGAGAAGCTCATGTATGTCTGCGGCATCGTGGGTCTTATGTCCGTGGGCGGCATGATCGCTACGCTGATCGGCGCCACCACCCCGCTGCAGTTCGCTGAGGGCACTGTCGTGATCCAGGACATCCTGGACGGCATGATGCCCCAGATGATCTCCCTTGGCCTCACTGGCCTTATGTACTGGCTCATCAAGAAGAACGTCAACACCGGTTGGCTTCTCGTGATCGCCATCGTGGGCGGCATCGCCCTCTCCGCGGCCGGCATCCTGGCCTAGTCGCGACTAAGCGCCTAACCGCTTTCCCCCGGGGGCCTGCCTGGCATCCCATACCCCAGGCAGGCTTCCATCCCTATACGTGACAAAGGGCAGTCCCTTTGTCACATCCTCAACGGGCCGGCGACTCGGTCCAAACCACGGTAACCCTGCGAGCGCCCGGCAATGTGGCGCCGCAAAAATCGAAAGGAATGTGTCAGATGTACGAGATCGACCTTAACCTCCCTAAGCAGATCGTCGCTGACGTCCTGTCCAACCACGAGATCCACAGCGTCGCCTTCGTCGGCTGCGGCGCTTCCATGTCCGACCTTTACCCCGCCAAGTACTTCCTGGCCAACAACACGGACAAGCTGAACGTTCAGATCTTCACCGCTAACGAGTTCAACTACGACACGCCTTCCTGGGTCAACGAGCACACCTTCGTGATCACCTGCTCCCTCGGTGGCTCCACGCCCGAGACCGTCGAGGCCAACAAGACCGCCAAGAAGCACAACTGCCCGGTCGTCTCCCTCACCAACAAGGCTGGCTCCGCTCTGACCGTCGACGCCGACCATGTCATCGTTCACGGCTTCCACGCCAACTACGCTGCCAAGTGCGAGAAGCCCGGCTATGCCATCGCTCTTGCTGTCGAGATCCTTCAGCAGACCGAGGGCTATGACCACTACGAGGACATGATCACCGGCCTCACCAACGTCTTCGATCTCTGCGAGAACGCCGCTCAGCACTGCAAGAAGCTCGCCAAGAAGTTCGCCGAGGACTTCAAGGACGACAAGATGATTTACTTCATGGCTTCCGGTGCCTCCGAGAAGATGGCTTATTCTCACGCCGCCTTCCTGTTCACCGAGATGCAGTGGATCGACGCCGCCGCCTACAACACCGGCGAGTACTTCCACGGCCCGTTCGAGGTTTCCACCGAGGGTAAGCCCTACGTCTTCTTCATGTCCGATGGCGCCACCCGTCCGATGGACGCCCGCGCCCTCACCTTCCTTAAGCGCATGGGCGCCAAGGTCGCTCTGATCGACTCCAAGGACTACGGCCTGGCTGACGTCGTGCCCGCGAGCGTCGTCACCTACTTCAACCCGCTGCTGCACCTTGCCGTTATGCGTGAGTACGGCAACCAGATCGCCGAGGCCCGTCAGCACCCGCTGACCATGCGTCGCTACATGTGGAAGCTTTCCTACTAATCACAAGTAAGTAGACCTTACGGGTTGATTGAGAGGGGATGGGGTTTGCGCCCCGTCCCCTTTTTGCTCTGGGGAGAGCGTGTCTGTCGCGTCGCAAAGCCCCAGATAAAACCTACCAAAATAAACCTGTCCCTTTTTGGCAGGTGGGGAGGAGATGCGTATGATCAAGGCAGTGCTGTTTGACATGGACGGCGTGCTGGTCGATACCGAGTGGTTCTACAACCGTCGCCGCGTGGCGTTTATGGAGGAGAAGGGCTTCCACTTTGACGAGATCCCCGATCTTTCGGGGTCTAATGAGCCCGCCATTTGGAAGTCTCTCGTGCCCGACGATGTTGAGCTGCGCGAGCGCCTGCGCGTGGAGTATAAGCAGGTCTACAGCCCGGACCATCCCGTTCCGTATGCCGAGCTGCTCAACAAGCAGACGGAGCCGGTGATGCGCGAGCTGCACGAGCGTGGCGTGAAGTGCGCTATCGCGAGCTCGTCCTATCGCGAGCTGATCGACGAGCTGGTGGAGATTGCCGGTATCGCCGACGTGCTGGACTACACCATCAGCGGTCACGAGTGCAGCGCGTTTAAGCCCGACCCCGAGATCTACCTGCGTGCCATGGAGGCGCTGGGGGTGGAGCCTGCCGAGTGCCTGGTTATCGAGGACTCGCCTTTGGGCATCGAGGCTGGCAAGCGCTCCGGCGCCCGCGTCCTGGCACTGCGTCCGCACGAGGGCGTCAACCTCGATCAATCGCGAGCCGATGTCGTTATCGACAATCTGACCGACATTTTGGCCGCTCTGTAGCGTCGATTCACCGCAAGAAGCACGGGTTCAAACGTTTTTTGCGGTGGACTGGATCAATTTGGTCTCGATTTTGATCTGTTTGGCTTCGATTCGGGCTAAGTGAGTAGACTTTTTGGCGCAGGCCGAGCACAAAACATATCTTCCTTTGTAAAACCGCAGGTCACAGAGGTGGCTATTTTTGGGTGTGCTCGGCAGATCGTAAGAAGTCTACTCACTTGGATTTTGCTCTTTGGTCGTGGGGTTGCTGGTCCCGTTTTGGTCGTCGAGAGAGGGCGAATTAAAGCGCCCCCGCACGCTCCATGCTACAATCGCGGACATACCTCACAACTAGATCTGCCTTCGAAGGGAGCCTACGTGGCGAACGCCATCGATCAGCTCACGGACCGAGTGCTCGTGCTCGGCCGCCTCACCATCGTCCGCCGCGCCATTACTGCCGTGGCGGTCACCATTTCCGCCGTTCTTCAGACATTTCTGATCCAGGCGTTCATTCAGCCCGCCGACCTGCTTCCGAGCGGTCTTACCGGCGTCGCGGTCCTACTCGATCGCGTTACCTCGCTGGGCGGCGTTCACATCGACATCTCGCTCGGTATGCTCGCGCTCAACATCCCTGTGGCGCTCCTATGCTGGAGCGGCATTAGCAAGCGCTTCGTCATCTTCTCGATGATGCAGGTCGTGCTCTCGTCGCTGTTCCTCAACATCTTTCACTTTTCCCCGTTTTTGGGCGACAAGATCATGCTCATCATTTTTGGCGGCGTGGTCTCGGGTCTGGGCGCTGCCATCGCGCTCAAGTCCGGCGCATCCACCGGCGGCACCGACTTTATCGCGCTGTGGGTCTCCAACCACACGGGCAAGACTATCTGGGGCGTCATCTTTGGTTTCAACTGCTTTATCCTGGCGATCTTTGGCTTTATGTTTGGCTGGGACAAGGCGGCGTACTCCATCGTGTTCCAGTTTATTTCGACCAAGACCATCGACAGTTTCTATCGTCGCTACGACCGCGTGACGCTGCAGATCACGACGCGCAAGGCAGACGAGGTCATGACCGCCTATGTTGACCATTTTCAGCACGGCATTAGCTGCGCCGAGGTCATCGGCGGATACAGCCGCGAAAAGATGTACCTGCTGCATGCCGTTGTCTCGACCTACGAGAGTCAGGACATTATCAAGCTGGTGTGCGACATTGATCCCGGCGCCGTGATCAACGTGTTCCACACGCTCAACTTTGTGGGCGGCTGGTGGGGTGGTCATGTCGACGAGCCCATGCCCACGGCCGTACCCGATCCCGACAAGCCCGCACGTATGGCCAGCAGGCGGGCGCACCTCTGCGAGCAGGACAGCCTGCAGCAGGATGACGGGAAGTAGGGTTTTGGCATTTTGCCGGCCAAGCGTAGTCCATCCGAATGAGCCCCTCGAAAGCCTCGTTGCTTTCGAGGGGCTCTCGTTTGCCCAGGTAAAACCTACCAAAATGAAGCTGTCGCTTTTTGGTAGGGAGGGTGTATCGTTTTATCAATATGAGGTAACATGAAACTAGACGTTATATACGTATTAGTTATTTCGATATTTCGATAAGAGTGATCAGATATGCCCGCGCCCAAAAATGCACCGCTTTACCAGCAGATTTACGACGAGATCAAGGATGCGATCGAGAAAGGTGTTTATGCACCCAAGGAGCGTATTCCGTCCGAGCTTGAGCTAGCCGAGCAGTACGACGTGAGCCGCATTACGGTGCGCCGCGCCGTCGAGGAGCTGTGCTCCGATGGCTACCTGGTTAAGCAGCAGGGCCGTGGTACCTTTGTCTCCACGCCGCACATCAATCGTCAGTTCCACGCTTCGACGCTGCAGACGTTTACCGCGCTGTGTGCCAGCAACGGCATGAAGGCGGGCGCGCATGTGGTCGATCGCCAGATTGTGCCGGCACGTCAAAACGAGATGGAGTTCTTTGGCCTGCAAAAGGACGCGCTGCTGCTGCATATTAAGCGCGTGCGCACAGCCGACGGCGAGCCCATCTTTGAGGAGAACATCTTTGTGCCGTTTGACGCCTACCGTGAGCTGTTGACGGCCGATCTTGAGGACAAGTCGATTTTTGCCGAGGTCGAGCGTGTTGGCGGAACGCCGATTGTCTCGGTTGGCTACCGCACGGTCGAGGCCGTTCGTGCCAATACCGAGCAGGCGGCCGAGTTGGGCATTGCCCCGCACGATCCACTGCTCAATCTGCGTGCCAGCTTTACCGGTCCCAATGGCGAGCCGGTCCTGATGGGTAAGCAGTACTACGTGGGTAGCCGCTACGTCATGGTTATGTAGCTCTAGTTGCGCGGTTTTCCAAACCGCGTAACGGCTCGACGCTGCGCCTTTGGTTCCGCCGTTCTAACGAGCGGCGGACCGGCCGACGCTGCAAACGCCTCTAAGCGGCAATCTGCAGAATGAGCGTGGATAATCTCCCGTTTTTGGCTCAATGGTGGGTCCAAAGTGGGAGATTATCCACGCTCATCAGGAAAGTGTCCAAAAATCCACGCTCGTTCGCCTTGGATTACGTTGCCCGTGGCCGATGGCGGCGCGGCACCGGTCCGCGTGGCGGCGTATAATCGGCGGCAGATGACTTGAACGTTAGGAAACCATGACCGATAGCATGCAGCAGATGGCGCTCGACACGCTCGGCGCCCATTTTGGCTACACCTCGTTTCGCCCGGGACAGGACCGCATGGTCGATGCGATCCTTGCCGGTCGCGATGCGTTGGGTGTTATGCCCACGGGCGCCGGCAAGTCCATTTGCTACCAGGTGCCCGCGCTCATGCTGCCCGGCATCACCTTTGTGGTGAGTCCGCTGCTGTCGCTTATGGAGGACCAGACCCGTGCGTTGCTCGCGGCGGGTGCGCGACCCAGCTATCTCAACTCTAGCCTTACCCCGGCCCAGCAAAACACCGTGCTCAAGCGGGCGCGCGAGGGCCGCTATCAGCTTATGTACGTGGCGCCCGAGCGCTTGCTTGAGCCGCGTTTTTTGGCCTTTGCGCAGGAGGCCGCGGCGGACGGCGGCATTGGCGTGCCGCTCGTGGCCATTGACGAGGCCCACTGCGTGAGCCAATGGGGCCAGGATTTCCGCCCCGCCTACCTGCAGATTCGCGAGTTCATCGATTCCCTGCCGCAGCGCCCTATCGTGGCAGCCTTTACCGCTACGGCGACCGAGCGTGTGCGCGCGGACATTCAGCAGATGCTCGGCCTGCAAAACCCCGCGACGGTGGTGACGGGCTTCGATCGCAAGAACCTCTACTTTGGTTGCGAGGAGATGGGCGACAAGGCCAAGACCGCCTGGGTGCGCGACTATGTGATTGCGCATTCGGGCGAGAGCGGCATCGTGTATTGCTCGACCCGTAAGACGGTCGATGCGCTGGCGGGCGAGCTTGCCGGGGCGCTGGGCCCCAGCGGCATTCGCGTTGGCCGCTACCATGCCGGCATGGGCAACGACGCCCGTCGTCAAAGCCAGCGCGCCTTTATCGACGACGATATTCAGGTGATGGTTGCCACCAATGCCTTTGGCATGGGTATCGACAAGCCCAACGTGCGCTACGTGATTCATAACAACGTGCCCGAGAGCATCGAGGCCTACTACCAAGAGGCAGGTCGCGCCGGTCGCGATGGCGACCCGGCAAGCTGCCACTTGCTGTGGAACGGTAACGATTTTCGCATGCGCCGCTTTTTAATCGACCGCGGCGATGCCGCCGATGAGGCGCTTGACGACGAGCAGCGCGCGTGGGCGCTCCAGAATCGATATCGTCTGCTCAGCCAGATGGAGGGCTATTGCAATACCACCGGCTGCCTGCGCGAATATATGTTGCGCTACTTTGGCGACGAGGCCGCGGCCGAGCATGCTGCCGCGGCTGGTGCGGGCGCCACCGCCACGGACGAGGCCGAGGGCTGCGGCAACTGCAGCAACTGCCTCACGCAGTTCGAGGTCGAGGACGTCACCGATATGGCCCGCGCCGCTGTGCGCTATGTGGCCACGCGACCCATGCGCTTTGGCAAGTCGCTCATCGCCGACGTGCTCCACGGCGGCAACACCGAGCGCATTCGCCAGATGCATCTGGACGAGGACCGCGGCTACGGTGAGCTGTCGAGCGAATCGGTCGGGCGCATCAAGGACATCATCGGCCAGCTGTGCGGCCGCGGTTATTTTGCCACCTCGCAGGGGCAGTACCCGGTCGTGGGGCTGGGCCCGCGCGCCGGCGAGGTCGAGGACGAGGCGTTTGCCTTTACCGTTAAGCGTCGCGCGTCCAAGCGCAAGGCCTCGGCCCGCGCCCGCCGTGCGGTGGATCTGCTGCGCGAGGAGGCCGAGCTGGATCAGCGCCCGCGCGTGGGCGACGATGCCGAGCTGTTCGAACGCCTGCGCGCCCTGCGCAAGGAGATCTCGACCGAGCTGGAGATGGCACCGTACATGGTCTTCTCCGACAAGGCCCTGCGCGGTCTGTGCCGCCTGCGCCCGCAGACGCGCGACGAGCTTATCCAGGTTAACGGCATTGGCGAGAAAAAGGCCGATGCCTTTGGCGAGCAGTTTATGGCGGCGATTGAAGAGTTTGAGTCCGAGCATACACGGGATGGAGCGTAACGATGGCATTCGACGATAAAACCGAGCGTACTGAGGTGTCCGCCGTGCCGCTGTACCAGCAGGTCATGGACGACCTAAAGGGCGAGATCGCGCGTGGTGTGTACCCTGCCGGCTCGCGCATTCCTTCCGAGATGGAGCTTGCGAAGTCCTACGGCGTGGGGCGCATTACCGTGCGCCGCGCCATCGAGGAGCTGTCGCGCGCGGGATATCTCAACCGCCAGCAGGGGAGGGGCACGTTTGTGTGCGCGCCCAAGCTCAAGCGCAAGATTGTCCAGAAAGGCGACGTTCAGAGTTTTTCCGAGGGTTGCGCCGCCAACGACATGGTGGCCGGAGCACGCCTGGTGTCGCGCACGGTGGTTGCGGCGACGCGCGAGGACGCGGCGTTTTTTGGCGTGGAACCCGGCTGCGAGCTCATCGTTGTCGAGCGCGTGCGCACGGCAGATGACGTGCCCGTCATGCTCGAGAACAACGCTTTTGTGCTGGCTGACCATCCCTACCTGCAGACGCTTGCCGACGAGGATCTCGCCGATAACTCAATCTTTGCGCTCGTTGCCGAGCATTCGGGCCGCGCACCGCTCAAGTCCGACCCTTGTACCGTGGAGATTGCGCTTGCCGATGTTCAGGCGGCCTCGCTGCTGGAGGTGCCGGTCGGCGAACCGCTCTTCTATATGGAGGCGTACTTTACCGATGAGGATGAGCGGCCCCTGCTGCTCGGACGCCAAAAGATTGTGGGCTCGCGCTACGTATTCGACATCTAACGTCCACAGATAGAACAATATAGAACAAATTTGCCGCAGTGGCTTCCGCCGTGCCTGCTTGCGTGGTATATATAGAACAACATAGAACGACAACAGGTACGAGCAATCGTCGCCAAAAGCCGCCACACAAGGAGGAGCATCAGCATGAACGCACATGATCTGATTCAGGAAATTATCGAGCGCAAGGGCAAGGTCGAGAACGTCTTTTGGATCGCCTGCGGCGGTTCGATGATCGACCTGATGCCGGCTAACGAACTGCTCAAGCGCGAGGCCACCACGTTTACCTCGACGGTCTACACGGCGCGTGAGTTTTGCCTGATGGCCCCCAAGAGTCTTGGCGAGAAGTCACTCGTCATCGCCTGCAGCCACAGTGGCAACACGCAGGAGGTCGTCGACGGCTGCGAGATGGCGCTGGCAGCCGGTGCCGAGGTCGTGGCCATGACCGACTGCGAGGGCTCCAAGATCGATAACGGCAAGTGGACCACCTGGGTCTATCCGTGGGGCGAAGGCGTGCCGCAGGCCGAGGTCCCGCAGGGTATCGGCGCTCTGATCGCCGCCGAGCTGCTCGACCAGCAGGAAGGCTACGAGGCACTCGCCGACATGTACGAGGGCCTCAAGCGGATGGATGCGCTGCTGCCCGCCGCCCGCGAGAAGGTCAACGCCGAGCTGGGCGCCCGCTTTGCCGAGCTCTGCCAGCAGCACGAGTTTTTCTATATCCTGGGCTCCGGCCCCAACTTTAGCCAGACCTACGCCATGGCCATCTGTTCGCTCATGGAGATGCAGTGGCAGCACTGCTGCTACATCCACTCCGGCGAGTACTTCCACGGTCCCTTCGAGGCCACCGAGCCCGGCGTGTTCTACTTTGTGCAGCTTGGATCGGGCGAGTGCCGCCCCATGGAGGAGCGAGCGCTGGCGTTCCTCAACACGCACACCGACACGATCATGGTACTCGACGCGCTCGAGTACGGCGTGGGCGAGGTGCCCGCCAGCGTGCGTTCGTACCTGGAGCCGATCTTCTTCTACAACATGAGCTGCGAGCTGCGCGCCGCGCGCGGCAAGGTGTTCGACCACAGCCCCGAGGTTCGTCGCTACATGGGCATCGAACAGTACTAGGTAACGGGAAAAGCATTCACCTTCGATTCGCAAGTGTGTCGTGTGAGTCAAAAAGCGGGCCGCGCCGGTGGGTTTCCGGCGCGGCCCGCTTTGCATTGCGTCCGTATGAGCAAGGCGTCGCATCAAGCGGCGGACTACTTGGCGTCGTAGGCCTCGGCGTCCCACCAGTCGAGCTGGGCGATGTTGTCGCGGATGTGCTGGCAGCTCTTGTGGAAGCCCTCGAGCTCGTACTCGGACAGGTCGAGCGTGTAGACCTCCTCGACGCCCTCGGCACCGATCACGCACGGCAGGGAGGTGAAGATGCCCTCCTCGCCATACTGGCCGGTCATGAGCGTGGAGGCGGAAAGCCCGGCGTGCTCGTTGTGCAGCACGGCGGCGCAGACGCGCGCGGCGGAGTTGGCGACGGCGTACTCGGTGCACTGCTTGCCCTGGTAGGTCACATAGCCGCCCTTGCGCGCGAGCTCCTCGACCTCCATGTGGTCAAAGGCGTACTTGTCGGGGTTCTCGGCCTGAAGCTCGTTGAGGCTCTTGCCGGCGATGGTCGCGGCCTTAAAGGCGGCCAGCTGGCTAAAGCCGTGCTCGCCGATCATGTAGGCGTCAATGGACTTGGGGCTCACGCCGACCTTCTTGGAGATCTCGGTGCGCAGGCGGGCGGAATCCAGGCCGCAGCCCGAGCCGATGATCTTCTTGGGATCGTAGCCGGTCAGGTGCCACAGCTCGGTGCACACGACGTCGCAGGGGTTGGAGATGCTCACAAAGATGCCGTCGAAGCCGGCGTCGACGATGCGCTTGGCAAAGGTGCGGGCGGCGTCGGTGGTAAAGAACAGCTCGCCGTCGCGGTTGCCGGCGGCCAGTGCGACCTTGCCGGCGGCGTTGACGATGACGTCGCAGCAGGCCAGCTCCTCGTAGTGGTCGTAGCAGTTGACGATCTTGGTGTTGTACGGGACAAATGAAAGGGAGTCGCGCAGGTCCTGGACCTCGGACGTCACCTTGGCCTCGTTGATATCGCACAGGTACAGCTCATCGGCAATACCCTGCATGAGCAGGCTGTTGGCGACATGTGCTCCTACGTGGCCCTGGCCGACCACACCGATCTTACGCGTCTGGTACATATATGTATCCTTTCGGCCGAGTTTTTCGCGTCGAACCATTGTAGCGTCCAGCTGCCACTTTGCTAGACTAAAGCGCCGTAGATTTTCGGGACATGCCTTAATCTCTACTTTTGGAGTGATTTGGGCCGCTGACGGCATCGCTGAGCGATGTGCTCGCGCGGATGGGGCCGCTCGTTGTACCATAGCTGCAACTGACTCGTAAGGAGCATCCATGCCCATTCGCATCCCCGACGCCCTCCCTGCCGCCGCGCAGCTCGAGAGCGAGAACATCTTTGTCATGACCGAGTACCGTGCGCTGCACCAGGACATCCGTCCGCTGCGCGTGCTCATCCTCAACCTCATGCCCACCAAGATCGCCACCGAGACGCAAATCATGCGCAAGCTCTCCAATACGCCGCTGCAGGTGGAGGTGGACCTGCTGCGCACCAAAACGCACGAGGCCACGCACGTAAGCGCCGGCCACCTGGAGACGTTCTACCGCACGTTCGACGACATCCGCGACATCCACTACGACGGCCTGATCATCACGGGCGCGCCGGTGGAACAGATGCCGTTCGAGGAGGTCGACTACTGGCCCGAACTCTGCCAGATCATGGATTGGTCCACCACGCACGTGCACTCTACGCTGCACATTTGTTGGGGCGCACAGGCCGGCCTGTACCATCACTACGGTATTCAGAAGCACGACCTGCCGGCAAAGGCGAGCGGCGTGTTCGAGCATTATCTGGTGAAGCCTCAAAGCCCGCTGGTTCGCGGCTTTGACGACCGCTTTTATGCCGTGCATTCACGCAACACCGATGTGCGTCGCGAGGACGTGGAGGCCGAGCCGCAGCTCGAGGTCGTGGCCGTGTCCGACGAGGTGGGCCTGTACATCGTCAAGTCGACCGACAGCCGCCGCTTCTTTGTCTTTGGCCATCCCGAGTACGATACCGACACGCTGCGTCTGGAGTACGAGCGCGACGTGAAGCGCGGACTCAACCCGGAAGTGCCGGCGCATTACTTCCCAGGTGACGACCCCACCGCCGAGCCGCGCAACGTCTGGCGCAGCCAGGCTCAGCTGCTCTACACCAATTGGCTCAACTACTACGTCTACCAGACCACGCCCTACGACCTAGCCCGCGCCGGCGAGGAGCACTAGGCTACGGCTGTTGCTGTGCCGGCGGCGTGACGAGCGTGGATATCCGGACGGACGAGCGTGGATTTTCGGACATTTACAAATCGAGCGTGGATAATCTCCCACTTTTGGCTTGAAACTAGGCTCAAAACGGGAGATTATCCACGCTCATTTTTTAGGCATGTAGATGCCGATGGCTCGGCTAAGCGACGGTGCGTGCAGAGGCAAAGTCGCATTTGGCGTAGTCTTGAATCTCGACGGGTTTTTCTTTCTGATAATCCGATGGACCAAGGCCTCAAAATGTGGAGACAGGGACCTCTCGACAACCGCCCTACCTGCAGATATAAGACATCAGCCTAAAACGTCCAAAACCGTCAAGCATTTGGTCAGCGCCTGGACGGTATTTGGTCAGACTTCGCATGAAACCGTCTGGTACGTTTGCGCCGTTCCAAGATTTGGGAGGCGACATGGGAAACATGACGGCGAATCAAAGGCTTGCAAGTCACATTAAAGCATGCGAACAGCAGATGAGCTGCGTGTACGCGCGCACGGCGGCGGAGGCAAAGCAGATTCAGCGGCGGGCGGAGGCGGGAAGTCTCGAAGCGGTCATGCCGGGGCTGTATGCGCGTCCGGAATACTGGTCCGAGCTCAAGTTTCGGCAGCGTTATCTGCATCGGGTGCGGGCGCTTGCGCAAAAGCACCCCGACTGGACATTTTGCTCCTATACGGCGGCTGTTATCTATGGCCTTTCGGTTTCGCATGCCAATTTGACGCACATCCATATCGCCGCGATGCCGCCCCAATCGACGACGCCGGGCTCTCAGGTCATTCGTCATCGCTATGCTCGTCAAACACGGGCCACCCAGATGGATATCGCCGTAACCGATATCGATCAAACGATTACGGATTGCTTGGTCGATGCATCGTTTGTCGAGGGGCTGATCATCGCGGATTCGGCGCTCCATGAGCAACTTTTGTCGAAGGAGCATCTCGTTGAGACTGTCGACAAGCTTGGCCTGAATCGTCGCGGTGTTGTGACGGCGCGCAGGGTTGCACGATGTGCCGATGGGCTGTCGGAAAGCGGCGGCGAGTCCAAGGCGCGTGCCCTGATGATCGAGCGCGGCTGGCAGACGCCGGAGTTGCAAGTTGAGCTGTTCGACCCGGTTGAGCCGGGACGACCGTATCGCGTCGACTACTTGTGGCGCGTGGGCGACCGGCTGATTATCGGGGAGTTCGACGGATTTGTTAAAAGCGAGAAGGCGGCGGAGGAGGGCAAGCTCGCGAAGACGCAGTTCGATGAGCGCCAGCGCGAGTCGAGGCTTTCGCTGCTTGATAACTGCAAGATCGTGCGCTTGTGCTGGGATGATCTAAGGGATCCGACAAAGTTCGATCGCAAGCTCAAGGTCGCCGGCGTGCCGCGTGCGTGCTGAGGCAGTTGCAGAGCGTTTGGCTGCACAAGCGTGGAAAATCGGACGGACGAGCGTGGATTTTCGGACGCTTGTTGAATGAGCGTGGATAATCTCCCGTTTTTAGCTCGTAAGGGGGTGCGGACAGAAAGTTGGACCGCGGGGCGGTCCGGACTGGAGGTTCGCATG
>UQUL01000027.1 GCA_900544235.1 uncultured Collinsella sp. | reverse complement strand
CGTAGCGGGTGGTTTAAAGCTGGCCGCTGCGCGGCCAGCGGACTAAAGTCTTGAATAAAATGGACTCCTAACGAGAAATAATCTCGTTAGGAGTCCATTCTTTAGTACAAACAAATGTGACAATCTAGGCAACAGTACTCATATTTGGCATTTTTTGCCCACTGCCCCTTGCGCGAAGGTCCGCAGCGGAAAGTATGGCCCGTTTCGACGCACAAAAATGGGATGAATCTTCCCTGGCAACCGCCCAGAAAGGTCCACCCCAAAGCAAGCGCTCGCTAAAACGTTCCGCCGCCGCCTCCGCCAACGCCGCCTCCGCCGCCGCCAGAGAAGCCGCCGCCTCCGCCGCCGCTCGAGCTATCGGAACTCGAAGCCAGCTCACGGATGCTCTCGTGATACACATCATCGAACGAATCGAGCGGCGACTCGGTACCGTAATGATGGTAGTACCACCAGTAGCAGGGGTAATTGTCGTAGAAACCGTCGGCCTCGCGCACCTCGGGCGGCACGGCCTCGGCAAGCTGACGCAGGACTTCCTTCGAAACGCCCAGCGCCGCGCCCATCACCAGAAGTTTATTCCACAGGACCAGATCGCCGGGGACGGCTTCCTTTAGACGCGTGAAGTCCTCGAGCCAATGCTTAAGTGCCTTGCAGCGAGCCGCCACCTCGGCGCCCTCCGGCGTAAAGCGGCGGAACGTAAGGCCCACGCCGATACCCACCAGCACAATCGGCACCGAGATAACCGCGGCGGTAATGTTCGCCTGTGCGCCATCGGTAAAGAAGATGGATCCCACGGGAACAAAGGCAATCAGGATACCAAGAACCAGGCAAAACACCATTGCAACAATGCCGTCCGAGGCAACGTACTCGCTATCGGCCAGCTTGCCCTTAACGGTGTTCTGATAGTCCTCGAGCTTATCACCCACGGGTGTAGCGTGCTGCTTGACGTAGTGCTGCAGCTCGTCGAACGTGCGCGAACGGTCACCGTTCTCGTCAGGCTTAGCACCGGCAAAGAAGACCTTGAGCACCATGTGGTCAATGCCCTTGGCCGACTTCCAGCCCGCATCGCTCACCGTCACGCGATACGTCTGCTCTTCTTTTTCACGCCCCAACAGACCCTTCTTGGCCTTGGTCACGGTCGCCTGCTCCAGCTTGATCACACGGTCGTCAGTGAGCTTCATGAGCGTGGCGATATATGCCTGATCGGGCACCTCGTTCCAGCTCATGAGGGCCGAAAGCACGGCGGGATGGTCGGCCGAGGGCACATCGCGGAAATATTCGTCCTGGAAAAGCGGCTTGGGCTTGCGCTTGCGCAGCTTGAGCATAACGATTGTGCCGGTAAAGGCCACCGCCGCAACAACACTTAGCACGGCAAGTGCATTGGCAATCATGCGAGCGTGAGCGCGGCGGGCGTTAGCTTCGTCGGCCCATTCCTTCTCTTCGTTCAGAATCGTTGACATGCGCTCTTCGCCCGAGGCGGCAAGCTGCGGCACCCAGTCGCTGGGGAAGGCGATGCGCGCCTCGGCGAATTCGCCCTGATGCACGCAGGGAATGGTATAGGTGACCATGGGCTCGTCCTCATCGAGCGACACGTCACCCGCCAGCGGACCGTGGCCCCATGCGCGGAAGTTATCGCCTTTGACGGCCGCCGTCCCGGCAGCGGCATTTGCGAAGCGCACTTCCATCTCGACATCGTCGGAATCCGCAGACCAGCCGTCGCCCACGAACTTCCAGTAGAGCTCGGCGGTATCGGCCCAGTTCATAACCGCACCGGTCATGGTGTAGCTCACGTAATAGATTGCGCTGTCGCCGCTCTCGTGGGGGCTGAACACCTTAATCCTTACGCCGTCACCGGCCTGCTCGACCGTGTAGACGCCAGAATCGCCCTTGTTCGCGCTATCGACTTTGTTAAACGCGGTGTCCTCTTCCTCGACACTCAGCACGTCAACGTCCGCCGTGCCGCCCTGCTGGTTGGTGCCCGTATTGATCTCCCAAAACACGCCGTTGATGTCGTCGTCGAAATCAAACTGGCGTCCCTCGACAACGGTCAGCGATCCATCGGCCTCGACCGTGGCACTGATGTAGGTTTGGGTCATGGAGTAGCCGTCGGCGTGCGCGGCGACAGGCAGCAGCAACAACGCAAGCGCAACGAGCGCGCAGACGGAAGCGAATCGCGCAAACAGGCGGCGCTGCCGACAGGTCTTGGCAACGGGGGCGTTCATAGGCACATCCTTTGTCTGTGATACCAGTAGCGTCATTGTCCCACGTTTGCGGGTTCATGTGACGAACATCTAGGTCAGCGGAGTATCAAACGGGACGAAAGTCACGCCCGCGGCCGGCACCTGGGGACGTTCCTTATCTGCCGGCAATCTGGGACACTCCTTGACATAGCCCGCTCCGGCAATAGATACCACTTCATAGCTCCGTCACAGGTGTAGCGGCTTTGTGTGGGCGCGGCGTGAGCCGATTAAGCCGGCGAGCGAGGGGCATAAAGCAGTTGAGCGAAAACGGTTTGCCCCTTTGCCGTTCGCTTGAGGATCATGTCCCCCTTTTCCGCGGAAACCCCGGCAGTTGCGAAGAGCTGCCGGGGTTTCTGTCGTTTGAGGGATTGAAGGGGCTGAGCTTGGGGCGGTAATCGAGGTGTTGAGTCGGTGCCCGCCGCGCACAACACGCAGCCTCGGCAACTCGCGAGCATCGACGACGCCCCCCACCTCACCCCGCGCTATACTCGTCCGCATGGATATCAACGCATGCAACATAGCAACACACGCCGCGGGCGCACCAGCAGCGGCCGCTCCCGTGCCCGTCGTGGGCCGCTTTGCCCCGTCGCCCTCGGGCCGCATGCACCTGGGCAACGTGTTCAGCTGCCTGTGCGCGTGGCTTTCGGCCCGCAGCCAAGGCGGCGGCATCGTGCTGCGCATCGAGGATCTGGACGATCGCTGCAAGCGCCCGGAACTTGCCGCTCAACTGATTGACGACCTGGCCTGGCTAGGGCTTGAGTGGGACGAAGGCCCCTACTACCAGCACGATCGCCTCGACCTGTACGAGAGCGCCTTGCACCAGCTACAAGACGTCGGCCTCACCTATCCCTGCTTTTGCACGCGCGCCGAGCTCCACGCCGCGAGCGCGCCGCATGCCAGCGACGGCACACCCATCTACCGTGGCGCCTGCCGAAGCCTTTCGGCCGAAGAAATCGCCCGCCGCAGTGCCCTGCGCGCTCCGGCCACGCGCCTGCGCGTGCCCGCCGTCGACGACCTCGCAGACGATGTGGTCGAATTCGTTGACCGCACGTACGGAGCCCAATGCGAGGCACTCGCCACCGAGTGCGGCGACTTTTTGGTGCGTCGCAGCGACGGCGTGTTTGCCTATCAGCTGGCCGTGGTGGTCGACGACGCCGCCATGGGCGTCACCGAGATCGTACGCGGATGCGACCTGCTTGGTTCCACGCCGCGCCAGATCTATCTGCAACATCTGCTGGGACTGCCCACACCGCGCTACGCGCACATTCCGCTGCTCATGTCGCCGGACGGCCGCCGCCTTTCCAAGCGCGATCGCGATCTGGACCTGGGCGAGCTCCGCACCCGCTTTGGCACACCCGAGGCACTGTTGGGATGGCTCGCCGGGCAAACAGGCATCGCGCCGGACACCACGCCGCGTTCTGCCGAACAGCTGGTCGAGCACTTTAGATGGGACGTCATCCGTGCGCACCGCGAGAGCATCACTGTAACGGTCGAGTAGCCAGCCACCCCGCCTCTACGCAACATCCCAGGGCTGGAGTTCGTCACCCAAGCGAACGATGCAGTCGTAGAGCACGGTATGGCGCTCGGCCGGGTTGGCATCCCGATGAAAATGCCCGTAATACCAGCGTTTGTAGTCCATGCGATCTTCCAGCTCATCGAAAAATGCCGTAAGTCGATCAACCGTGGGGCAATTCCAGCTGGATGCCGGATAAAGCGTGGGCGAAAGCATGCGCGTAGAGCAGGTGTGGGTGATCACGTAGTCGACCTTCCAGCCCATGCTCTCAAGCTTTGCCCGCACCTCCTCAAAGTTGCGCTCGTCCGGCAGCTCCTGCGGCCACCAGCTGGAATACGGAATGCGGTATTCCTTATCCACGCTCGTGGCGCCGCCCATGGTAAAGATCGTTGAGCCGTCGAGCTCAAAAACCTCGCCGCGCGTCAGGCGTCGGATGGGCGAGGTGTCCGACAGGCGCTGCGTCAGGCCGCCGTGCCACAGTTCCATGGGACGCTCCGCCCAGTGATCGAAACGTTCGTGGTTGCCGTCGACGAACAGCACGGTATAGGGGCGCGACTCCAGCCAAGCGATGTCGGCACATTCCTCGGCAGAGAAATCCCACGGAAAGCCAAAGTCGCCCGCGACAATCAGGTAGTCGTCGCCCGTCAGGCTGTCTCCAAGATCCCAGTCGCGCAGCTTTTGCATGTCGGCACCGCCGTGAGTATCACCCGTCACATAGACCGTCATCGGATCACCACTTCCCTGTAAGTCGCTAGCCCGCATTCTGCACGATCGCCAAGCAAACCGTTCCAGCCCTTCCGTTCCTTAGGGCTTACCCCTCGTTCTTCCATCCAAACGGATCGAGCACCCAAAAAATCAGATCTAGCACACCGCCGGTCATCATGGCACCGGCAAGGGCCATGCAAATGTGCAGAGAGCTGGCACTTCGGAGCACGTCGAACGGCCCCAGAACAGCCAGCAGCGAGACCGCTGCGCCGGCTACGCACAGCGCAAGGCACGGTCCTGCGTCCTTAACGCACTTCTTTGCGAGATGCTTTGCGTTGTCACCCATCGATATCGAACTCCTTAGAGGGTCGTTGTTCAGATGCATGCCGCCGTGGCAGAACGAAGCGGCAGAGTAAGTGTCACATGCCGTGCAGGCATCAATGGAGAAACCGCCTGCTCGACCAACCCTTGACGCCGTTTTGCACCGACACCACATCCCCCGCCATCGAGGTCTAATACTTTTTCCCACCGCCACCCAAAAACTCATCCAACATTAATCTTGGCTCAAGAATCGCTTAATCTATAACCTGCACTATAGAGTTCGACCAAGGGCGGGGCGGCGCCGCGCAACGCAGGCCGCCGAACGCAACGCTTGCGCCCGGGTAGATCGCCCGGCGTCGCGCCCATCGAACGAAAGGACAGGTCATGGACGACCTCGAAAAAGTTGAAACCATCCGCACCAAGTGCAACGTGAGCTACACCGATGCCAAGGCGGCGCTCGACGCTGCCGACGGCAACGTTTTGGATGCCATCATTTGGCTCGAGTCGCAGGGCAAGACGCAAACCACGTCGGCGCACGCCGCCACCGAGTCCGTGCCGGTCGATGAGCCCTCGGCCGAGATGGTCGCCGCGCAGGCCGCCTACGAAAAGTCGAGCGAAAAGACCGACTTCTCCAAGAAGATGGACAGCGTGTGGGAGTACCTCAAAAAGCTCTTCCGCCTGAGCCTGGACACCAAGTTTATCACCACGCGCCGCGATGCGATCATCCTCAACATTCCCATCCTGATCCCCATCGTCGCGCTGTTTGCCTGGGGCGCCACGATATGGCTGATGTTGATTGGCCTGTTCTTTGGCATGCGCTACCGCATCGACAGCGACGGAGACGTGCCCGGCAGCATCAACAACCTTATGGATCACGCCGCCGACGCCGCGGACGACATCAAGCAAAATCTCAACGACGACAAGTAATCGCAGACGGGGGCACGTATGGCACGAATCCTGATCGTAGAGGACGAGGAGAAAATCGCCCGCTTTGTGACGCTCGAGCTGGAGCACGAGGGCTACCAGGTGGAGCACGCCGCCGACGGCCGCACCGCCGTAGACCTGGCGCTGGAACGCGACTACGATCTGATTCTGCTCGACGTGCTGCTGCCGCAGCTCAACGGCATGGAGGTGCTGCGGCGCGTGCGCAAGCACAAGGATGTGCCGGTGATCATGGTCACCGCGCGCGATGCCGTGATGGATAAGGTGGCCGGGCTCGACGCCGGCGCTGACGATTACCTAACCAAGCCGTTTGCCATTGAGGAGCTGTTCGCACGGATCCGCGTTGCGCTGAAGCGCTCGGAGGCCGTGCGGGCGGCTTCGGGCGTTGGCGACGTTGGGGCCGGGGAGGGCGCTACGGGTGCCGCTGCGGTACCCCCGGTCAGCGACTCAACCCAGGCTTCCGCCTCGCTCTCCCCCGCCACGCTCACTGTGGACTCAGTCGTGCTCGACCCCGACCGCCGCGAAGTCACGGTCGGCGGCTCGCCCATCGCGCTCACGGCCCGCGAGTTCGACGTTCTCGCCCTGCTTATGGCGCACGCCGGCACCGTGCTCACGCGCGAGCGCATCGCGCACGAAGCGCTGGGCTACGAATACGTGGGCGACACCAACAACGTCGACGTACACATCGCGCACCTGCGTGCCAAGATCGAGGACGCCGGCAGCGCCCGCATCATCCAGACCGTGCGCGGGGTGGGCTATGTCTGCCGTGCGTAACGCCGAGGCCAAGCGCGTCACCTCCATCGCCCGCGCCATCAACTGGAGCTATATGTGGCGCCGTCTGATGAGCTACATCTGGCTCGATCTGTTGCTGGTAGTGATTGCGGCGGCGATCCTCGTCTATGGATACAACCAGACACTGCCCGACGACACGTTTACCGCAGGATGGATCCCCGGTGCCACCGTTCACGGCATGTCGCTGACGCCCGCGCGCGGCTGGGACCCGACAACGCTCACCTATACCGTCGAGCTTGCGCGCACCACCAAGACCTTCCCCCTCGCGCAGGACCTCGTCACGCTATGGCCTCTCTACCTTGTCGTTGTGGGTTGGCAGGTCATCAGCGTGCTCAACATGCTCGGCGGCGCCCGCCGCGTGCGCCGCACCATGGCGCCGCTCAACGATCTGGCCCTGCGCGTGGACGAACTCGGTCGCATGCAGCTCTCCGGCGGCAAAATGGAAACACTGGAGCAGGCCATCACGCGCGCAAGCGTCGACTCGCCGAGCGTCACCACCGGCGACGCCGACCTGGCGAGCATCGAGGTCGCACTCAACCGCCTACTGCGCCAGATGCAAGAGGCCAAGCTGCAGCAGATGCGCTTTGTCAACGATGCGAGCCACGAGCTGCGCACGCCCATCGCGGTGATTCAGGGCTACGTAAACATGCTCGACCGCTGGGGCAAAGACGACCCGGACGTGCTGGCGGAGTCTATCGCCTCGCTCAAGGCCGAAAGCGAGCACATGCAAGAGCTCGTGGAGCAGCTGCTGTTTTTGGCGCGCGGCGATGCCGGGCGCACGGTCCTGCGGCGCGCGAATACCAACCTGGCCGCACTGGTCGGCGAGGTATGCGAGGAATCGCAGATGATCGATACCGAGCACACGTATCGGCTGGCCTTTGACGCTGCGCTTGTCAGCGACCCACGCTGCGACGCGCCCGTTGACGTGGCGCTCGTGAAGCAGGCTCTTCGCGTGATCGTGCAAAACGCCGCCAAGTATTCGGACGCGGGCACGCCCATCTCGTTTGGCGTAGCGTCGGATGCGGGCGCGGGCACGATCGACATAAGCGTTGAGGACGAAGGGATCGGCATGAACCAGGAATCCGCAGCTCACGCGTTCGAGCGGTTCTACCGAGCCGACAACGCGCGCGATGCCGGCGCACAGGGTTCGGGCCTGGGGCTCGCTATCGCCAAGTGGATCGTTGACAGCCACGGCGGCGTCATCGGTGTGACCTCGGTCGAGGGCGTCGGCAGCCGCTTTACGATTCGCCTGCCGCGGTAGGAAGCCCCTCGGCATAAATAAAGGGATAGGGCCACGCGGCCCTATCCCTTTTTTGTTAGCTATGGCAGCTTGTGCGCTACTCGCGGCACAGATGCACGGCGAAGCCGGCGAACTCGCGCTTAAAGTACACGAGCTTGGTGCCGCCGTCGGGCAGCAGCGCGCGCGACTCTTCGTTGACCTCGAGCCCGCGCTCGGCAAACCACTTCTCGGCCGCATCGATGTCGTTGACGGCAAAGCCAATGTGGCCCTTGGTGCCACGACCGTTCTGCTTCATGACCTCGACCAGCGAATCGTTAAAGTACGAAACCGGGGTCTCGATAACGGGCAGGCCCATCATCGTCGAGAACAGCTCCGCGATCTCCAGGGCGTCTGCCGGGTCGGTGGCGTTAACGCCCACATGGGCAACGCGCATACCAAAGAGCTCTACCGGATTGGCGTTCTGTTCACTCATGCAGTCAGCGCCTACTGAGCCATGACGTCGAGAACGGCCTTCTCGGCAGCGACGCGGTTCATGCCGGTCATGAAGGGCACGCCGCTCACGTACGGGCAGGTGAGGCCCTCGGGGGCAACGGTGGTGGCGATCAGCAGGTCAGCGCCCTCGTCGCAGTAATCCTTGGCCTCGGAGATGGCGCACTGCACGATCTCGTACTTGTCGGCATAACCGTTGGCGTCGAGCAGAGTAGCGACCTTCTGGGCAACGAGCGTGGAAGTAGCAGCGCCAGCACCGCAAGCCAAAACGATCTTCTTCATAGGTAATGTCTCCCTTCATGGTTTACTTTAGGTAAGTGTACCGCAGCGAGCGATGGCACTCGGCCTCGATGAGCTTTTATGCCAGTTTGCTTGCGCGCTGCGTATAATACATCTAGTACGTGTTGTCATACCGCTCGCTTTATGAGCGACTAAGGACCCTAATATGCCCGATTCCCGCACACTCTGGACCGCCGTCGTTATCATCTGCATCGCCGTGTCGGTGTTCTTTAGCGTCAAAAAACGCACCACGTTTAAGCGCCTGCAGCAGCTTATGGCTGCCAAGCAGTGGGACGAGTTCGATCGTTTGCTCGACGGCAAACTCACCAGCATGCTGTACCCGCGCTACAACCGCGACTACCTGCGTCTGAACTCCTATCTGCTGCGCGAGGACCACGAGCGCGCCAGCGAGATGTTCGACCTACTGCTGGGACTCAACCTCCCCAAGATGCAGCGCGTCGACTTGGTGATTAAGGCCTTTAACTACTATGTTGGCCAGGAGGACCGCAAAAAGTCCAAAGAGCTGTTGCACGAGATCAAGGGCTTTGAGGGCGGTCAGGCCGAGGCAGTTGCGCACGAGTGTCAGCTGATGTACGACACGATGATCCTCAAGCGCCACAACGACATTCCCGAGCTGGAGCGCATGCTCGAGGATGTCGGCGACGACCCGGTCAAGCGCTGCCGCTTGGAGTACCTGCTAGCCCTGCAGTACCAGAACAAGGGCGACGAAGCCAAGTTCCAGGAGTTCCTGGAGAAGTCGGGCCAACACTCGATGGCCGTCAACGCGTAACGGACGGCTTGTGCTAGACTTCTAGTCTCACGGGGGCGTGGCGGAATTGGCATACGCAGGAGACTTAAAATCTCTCGCCGCAAGGATTGTGGGTTCGAGTCCCACCGCCCCTACCATATGGAGCTTTCGAGCCCGTGTTCCTCAGGGATGCGGGCTCGCTTCTTTTAGATGCCGGTGGGACTCGAACCCGCGAGGGGGCGAGCGTTAAGCGGACGCGCAGCGTCCGAAGCCGGTGCGTATTTGCGCAGCAAATGCGCGGACGTCCCACCGCCCCTACCATATGGAGCTTTCGAGCCCGTGTCCCCAAGGGATGCGGGCTCGTTTCTTTTACACGCCGGCGGGGCTCTAAGTTGCGGTGGAATAGTTCCTGTTTTGGCAGTTTATCAGCCCATTTAGGAACTATTCCACCGCAACTTAGGTTGGTATTTACACATTTTCCGATGGAAAAACGTGGCTGTCTCGCACATTTTCCGATGGAAAAACGTGGTTGTCTCGCACATTTTCCGATGGAAACGACCAAATGGCCTTATACTAGCCGAGAGGGTTGGGAGGCAATATGCAGCGACAGCTTATGAGTGAACTTATCGCTTGGAAATCAAGGGCGAATCGCAAACCTCTCTTGCTTAAGGGAGCCCGCCAGACAGGAAAGACTTGGCTTCTTAACGAATTCGCAAGCCAGCAGTATCGAAACGTCATTCGTTTTGACTTTATGCTCGAGCCGAGCACACGCTCGCTGTTCGATGGGAACCTCGACCCCAAGCGCATCATCTCCCAGATAGAACTCCTACGTGGCCAAACCGTAACGCCGGAAGACACGCTCATCATCTTCGACGAGATCCAAGAGGCGCCACGCGGGATCACCTCGCTCAAGTACTTTAACGAGCTTGCACCCGAATACCACATCGTAGCAGCCGGTTCCTATATGGGCCTCGCGCTCCGACGCGAACACGAGTCATTTCCCGTCGGCAAAATCGACCAGCTCACCATGCGTCCCATGGGGTTTGCTGAGTTCGTTCGTGCCGTCGACGGCAACCCGCTCGCCGACGCCATCCTTGCCGCAGACATGAACCTTCTAGCAAACGTTACCGAAAAGCTCGAGCACTTGCTCAAGGAATACCTTGTTGTCGGCGGTATGCCCGAAGTTGTCTCCGCTTTCGCCGAGACACGCGACTTCATCGAAGCCCGAAGGCTTCAGCAGCAAATCATCGAGGCTTACGAATCCGATTTTGGCAAACATGCACCCGCCCGCATCGTCGAGCGCATGAGGTTGGTTTGGAAATCCCTTCCCGGCCAGCTTGCAAAGGAGAACAAGAAGTTTGTCTATGGCGCCCTTCGCCCCGGAGCGCGCGCACGCGATTTCGAGGAAAGCCTCCAGTGGCTCACGGACTACGGAATCGTTCATAAGGTGCCACGTGTTTCCGCTCTAAAGGCGCCGCTCTCGAGCTACGAAGACCTCTCGGGCTTCAAACTGTTCTGCATCGACACCGGCATCCTCGGAGCGCTCTCCGGTCTCTCTCCGGCCATCGTTCTTAACGGATCCGCTGTTTTTACCGAGTTCAAAGGTTCGCTGACCGAACAATACGTCGCGCAGGAGCTTTTGCTCCAGGACAAAACTCCCGCGTATTGGTCCTCTACCTCCGGCAATGCCGAAACCGACTTTGCCATCGACCATGCGGGAACCGTGCTTCCGCTTGAGGTCAAGGCGGCAGAGAACCTTAAAGCGAAGAGTCTGAAAGTAGCCTGCGAAAAATTCAAACTCGAGCGTTGCGTGAGGAGCTCCCTGGCGGCATATAGAGACGAGGGCATGCTCATCAATATTCCGCTTTGGGAGATTGGGCAGATCGACAAGCTGGCATAGGCGCTGTGGGGACGCCCCGCAAGGACTGTCCCCAGGTGCCGGCTGTTGAGTTGCGGTGGAATAGGGACTGTTTGGTGCCCGAAAGGGCGATTTTAGTCCGTATTTCACCGCAACTTATTATTTAGAGGGCGCTGAGGCTGGGGGTCCAGCCGATGGTGGGGGTCGCGCCGTCGAGGGTCTCGTTGATGGTGGCGGCCATACCGGCGAGCAGGCTGTTCTCGCTTACGGTGAGCGTCTTGTAGCCGCCGGCACGCATGAGTTCGCGGATCACCACGGCGCCAGCCAAGATCACGCCCGCGCGTTTGGGCTGTACACCCGGTAGCGCGGCGATGCCTTCCGCGTCCAACACAGACATGCGCTCGATAGCGGCCGAGACCTGCTCCAGCGACAGCTCGCGTAGGTGAACAAAGCTCGAATCGTACGGTTCCAGCTCGTGGACCAGAGCCACCAGCGTAGTCACCGTGCCACCCACCGCGACCAGACGCTCGGCGCGCTCAAAGTCGCTGGGCAGGCCTTCAAAATAGGCGGCGAACTGCTCGCCTGCCCACGCGGCAGCGGCAGCAAGCTCGCCGCGTGCGGGTGGCAGCGTCGAGAAAAACCGCTCCGTCACGCGGCGGCAGCCAATGTCCAGCGAGCGCGTCCCTTCTAGCGCAAAGACGCCACGCTCCGGCGCATAGACGCCCGTCGCGAGCTCCGTGGATCCGCCGCCCGAATCGGCAACAATGATGCGCTCGCCGGCAAAGTCGTGCGCCACGCCAAAAAACGTCAGGCGTGCCTCGACCTCGCCCGGAATCACCTGTGGCTCAAGCCCCAGATCGCGCAGGCCGTCCAGCAGCAGCGCTGCGTTGGACGCATCACGCGCGGCGCTCGTGCAGGTGGTGCAGATGCACGCGGCCCCAAAGGCACGAGCCTCGTCCACAAACATGCGGCACGCAGCGAGCACGCGCTCAACGGCCGCCTCGCAAAAGCGGCCCGTCGCGTCCACGCCCTCACCCAGATCGGTAATCTCGGTATGCTTGGACGATTCCACGATTGCCCCGCCCTCGACCTGGGCCAACACCAGTCGCGACGACACCGTTCCCAGGTCGATCGCGGCCACCTTATAGCGTTTGCAATTTGTCATTGCGAGCTCCCCTCCGGGCGCTATTTGCCGTTGGACACGACCGTCTGACCCTCGACGCCGTTAAACCCAAACAGCATGTCGAGCGCTTGGATGTACCACGGCGCGTCCTTACCGACTTCTTCGATTTCCTTGGCCACTTCGCTGGCCTTCTTGGCGTTTGAGGACTTTTTGCTCGACGAGGCATCCGAATCGTCGTCCAGGCCCTGCACTTCAATCCTCTTCTCGCCGGGCATCACCAGGCCCAGGTCCTCGGATGCCGCGTCCTTGATACCCTCCTCCGAGAGCAGCTTGTCGACGCTTTTTTGCAGGTCGTCGTTATATTGCTCGCGAATCTCGACCTGCTTGGCCAAGATGTCGCTCGAGCGTTTTGCCACATACAGGTCGCGCACGGGGAAATACAGGCTCACAAGCGCCAGGGCGACGACAATGCCAACAAACAGCCCCCGCTGGGGACCGTGGGTAAAGTCGTAGATTGCCTTGACCACCGCGTTATCGTTGGCGTAATGCATGAAGTCCGAGCCCGAAAGACGGTTCGAGGGCCTACTCGGCTTTTCATGCGTTTGAGCCGAGGAACGCTGAGCATGCTCCGAGTGCGCCGGGCGCACCGAACGTAGCGGGCGGTCCGTCGACGTATTCACTTGAGCACGGGAGTGTGAGGCACTTGTCGGTCGCTGCGTGGAGCAGTCGGCACCGGCGTAATCGGACCCGCCGAGCTGCACCGTGCGCGCACGGCGAGGTGACGGCTCACGCGAACCGGCGGAATAGTACCTGTTGTCGTAAATCTGATCCATGTGCGCCTTGTGCGGTTGAGGTTTGTTTGCGCTAAGTCTTTTAGTTATAGCACGAGCGCGCGCAACGCCTTCGGCGGCCCTTGCTCGACATAAAAAAGGCGCTGAGCCATATGGCCCAGCGCCCAATGGTGCTCAACAGCGCCCGGCGGGAGCGAGGCGAATCCGAGTCAGCCCCGCCCCGCGCACGCCGTTTGCCTAGCGAATGTTGTAGAACGCGGCCTTGCCGGCGTAGCGCGCGCTGCCCTCGAGCTCGTCCTCGATACGGATGAGCTGGTTGTACTTGGCGATACGGTCGCTGCGGCACGGGGCGCCCGACTTAATCTGACCGGCGTTGACGCCCACGACCAAGTCGGCGATCGTGGAGTCCTCGGTCTCGCCGGAGCGGTGGCTCACGATGCAAGCGTAACCGGCCTCCTTGGCAGTCTCGATGGCCTCGAGCGACTCGGTGAGCGTGCCGATCTGGTTGACCTTGACCAGGATCGCGTTGGCGGCACCCAGCTCGATGCCCTTCTTGAGGCGCTCGGTGTTGGTGACGAACAGGTCGTCGCCCACCAGCTGCACCTTGTTGCCAATGCGACGGGTAAGCTCGACCCAGCCGTCCCAGTCCTCCTCGGCCATGCCGTCCTCGATGGAGATGATGGGATAGGTGTCGACGAGCTTCTCCCAGTAATCGACCATCTGGGCACTCGTGTACTCAACACCCTCGCCCTTGAGCTCGTACATGCCGGTCTCGGCGTTGTAGAACTCGGTCGAGGCCGGGTCCATGGCGTACATGAAGTCGACGCCGGGCTTAAAGCCGGCTTTCTCCACGGCCTTGGTGATGTACTCGAACGGCTCGGCATTGGTCTTGAGGTTGGGCGCAAAGCCGCCCTCGTCGCCCACGCCGCCGCCCAGGCCGGCCTCGTGCAGCACGCCCTTGAGGGTGTGGTAGACTTCGGCGCACCAACGCAGGCCCCCGGCAAAGCTCGGGGCGCCCACCGGCATGATCATAAACTCCTGGAAGTCAACGTTATTGTCGGCATGCACGCCGCCGTTGAGGATGTTCATCATGGGCGTGGGCAGCAGGTGGGCGTTGACGCCGCCCAGGTACTGGTACAGTGACAGGCCCGCCGACTCGGCAGCGGCGCGGGCGACGGCCAGCGACACGCCCAGGATGGCGTTGGCACCGAGCTTGGTCTTGTTGGGGGTACCGTCCGCGGCAATCAGCGCGGCATCGACGGCGCGCTGATCGAAGGCGTCGAGGCCCACGACGGCGTTAGCGCACTCGTTGTTGACGTGCTCGACGGCCTGCAAAACACCCTTGCCCAGGTAGCGGCCCTTGTCGCCATCGCGCAGCTCGCAGGCCTCAAAGGCGCCGGTCGAAGCACCCGAAGGCACCATTGCGCGGCCAAAGCTGCCGTCCTCGAGCACGACCTCGACCTCGACGGTGGGATTGCCGCGGCTGTCGAGCACCTCGCGACCGTAGACGTCCAAAATATCGCTCATGTTGTCTCCCTCTCACTTGGAAACGGGTTGAATGCTTGGCGACGCGGCTTGCACGCTGTAGAGGCGCGCAGGTTCATAAGTTAGCCATGTCGCACTTTTTGCATTATGCCCTAAGTTAGCCGAGGGATACACTTGATTTTCGAAAAATTTAGCGGGAACGATGAAGCGTGTCAGCCCGTCGTTCCCGCAGTCTTACTCCTCCGCCTTTGCGGCATCCCACAGGTCGTTGAGGCCGTGGGTCGAAAGCTCGGCAAGATCCACGTGAGCATCGGCCGCCATCCGCTCCATCGCGGCCCAGCGGCGGCGGAACTTTGCCGTGCTGGCACGAAGGGCACTCTCGGCGTCAATGCCCTCTTTGCGTGCAACGTTGACCAGGGCAAAGAGCAGATCGCCAAACTCCATTTCGCGCTCGGGCGAGCCAGGGGCCTCGGCCTCAAACTCGGCACGCTCCTCGGCGACCTCGTCCCACACGTCCTGGACCGTCTCCCACTCAAAGCCCACGGCAGCCGCCTTGCGCGACACCTTCTGCGCCTGCATCAGCGCCGGCAGATGCGTGGGCACACCATCGAGCAGGCCCTCGGGCGCGGCCTCGCCCGCCGCCACGGCCTTGTCCTTGGCGGCCTTCTCGGCAAGCTTGACCTCGTCCCAAATCTTGAGCACCTCGTCGGAGCTCTCGGCATCCGCATCGCCAAACACGTGCGGGTGGCGACGGATGAGCTTGGCGTCGATATCGCGCGCCACGTCGGCCAGCGTAAACTCGCCGACGTCGGCCGCAATCTGCGCATGCAGCACTACCTGCATGAGCACGTCACCCAGCTCCTCGCGCAGGTGAACCGCGTCATCCGTCTCGATGCAGTCGAGCGCCTCGTAGGCTTCCTCGATCATGTTCTTGCCAATGCTACGGTGCGTCTGCTCGCGGTCCCACGGGCAGCCATCGGGCTGACGCAGACGCCAGATGGTCTGCACCAGATGCTGCAGCTCGGCCGACGCGTCTATCAGCGTGGACAGATCGCGCGAGCCCTCGGCATTTTGCTGAGCCATATGCTGCGCCATGGTTAGTCCTCCTCCAGGATCACGTGGCGGAACGCGCCGCCCTCGTAGATGCCGTAGCTGTGCGAGCCGTCCTTGGGAATGCTCACGCTGCCGGGGTTGAAGAGCCACAGGCCCGGGTGCGCGGCGCTTTCCTCGTTGACCTTGATGTGCGTGTGGCCGTAGACGAGCGCGGAGCCCTCGGGCAGCGCGGGCGCGTGGTCGACGCTGTTGTGCATACCGGCGCCAAAGACATGGCCGTGCGTCAGGAACAGCTCGCGGCCGGTCTCGTCAAACAGCGTGGCGTAGTCGGCCATGACGGGGAAGTCGAGGACCATCTGGTCGACCTCGGCGTCGCAGTTGCCGCGCACCGCGATGATGCGGTCGGCTAGGGCGTTGAGCAGCGGAATCACGCGCTTGGGAGCATAGTCGCGCGGCAGGTCGTTGCGCGGACCGTGATAAAGCAGGTCGCCCAGCAGGACGATGCGGTCGGGCTGCTCGGACTCAATGGCGGCGCAGAGGCGCTCGGTCCAGTATGCCGAGCCGTGGATGTCGGAAGCGATGAGGTATTTCATGGTGGTCCTTTCGGGTGGGGTTGATGGAGCTGGGCGTGGCGTGCCGCCGGCCGCGTTACTCAAATCGCAGTGCCGCGCTCTGGGCCGCCTGCATCACGCGTTGGAGCGGCACATTGTGCTCGCGGGCAAGGCGGGCGCAGTCCTCGTACTCGGGCGCCGCGCGCTCACTGCCGTCGGGTAGGGTGGCCACCTTGACGGATACCTCGCCCCATGGCGTCGTTACGCGCTCAAAGCGGCGTGGCAGGCAAACGCGCTCCATGACCTGGCGACGAATGCCGTTGGTCGTGGTTTCCAAAAAGATAATCGTCTGCAGGCGTTCGATATCCTCGTGCGAGCAGATCACCTGCAGCTGCCAACCGGGGCGGCCTTTTTTGCAGTAGAGGGGCAGCCAGTGCACCTCGCGCGCACCCGCCTCGCGCAGGCGGTCGGCAGCGTAGGCGAGCACCTCGGGCGATGCGTCGTCGATATCGCATTCCAACTTGACGATGGTTTCGGGTGCATCGGTCTCGCGGGACAGCGGGGATGTGCTATCGCATGGCATACGGTCCGACTCCTTTCCGCACGGGCTCGTTTTGTTCATCCAAACGCTAGCACATCGGACGTGGCACAGGCGTGACTTTCGTCCGCCGCCGCCCTCGCCCCTATCCAAACATGTACATCAGCCTCCAAACATGTCATTTTCTGCAGCTTTTGGAGGCTGATGTACATGTTTTGAGAGCGCAAGCGAGGCCGCACCGCGCGTCGCGCAGCCTTTCCAATCGATTTCGACCCCCGGCGTGTCCGGCGTGTTGAGAGCTGCGCCATTACAATGAAGCGGATTCGCTTGACGCAAAGGAGCTGCCATGTCTGCTTGCCCGCTGGTCGATTGCCACACCCACACCTCGTTTTCGGACGGACATGCCTCGTTTGAGGAAAACGTCCGCGCTGCCGCGGCCGCTGGCTGCCGGATCATGGTCTCGACCGACCACCTCACCTTACCCGCCAGCATGGATGCCAACTGCGAGGTGCAGGTTGTCGAGGGCGACCTGCCGGCACATCGTCTGGCTTTTGAGGATGCCCGCAAGCTTGCCGCGCAGATCGCGTCGGAGCTCGAGCTTATCTATGGCTTTGAATGCGATTGGTACGAGGGCTGCGAGCCTTTGGTTGAGCGCTGGTCCCGGGGCGCCGTCGTGCGCCTGGGCAGTGTGCATTGGATTGGCAACCCAGGCGATATCATGGCCGGCGCCGCGGGTACGGCGGGAACGGAAAACGTCGCTCGCCCCGATACACCCGATTCCCTTTGCGGCTGGATCGACGACGACACCGACCTGCACGTTTGGGAAAACCTGGGCGTGCACGGCGTGTGGGAGCGCTATGTCGATGACTGGTGCCGCGCCTGCGAAAGCCCGCTCAACTTTGACATGATGGCTCATCCCGACCTGATCATGCGCTTTTCGAAGGAAGGCTTTGCGCCCGATTTTGATCCCGCGCCGTTCTGGGAGCAGATGGCCGAATGCGCACGCGACACGGGTCGGCGCGTTGAGGTCTCGACCGCCGCACCGCGCAAGGGCTTGGACGACTACTATCCCGCGACCGGGCTGTTGCGTTGCTTTGCCCATGCCGAGGTGCCCATTACCTTTGGCTCGGACGCGCACCGCGCCTGCGATATCTGCTGGAACATCCGCGAGGCCCAGGCCCACGCCTACGACTGCGGCTACCGAACCTTCGACATCCCTCACGCCACCGGAGAATGGGAGTCCACGCCCCTCGCCTAGCCATCCCTTTATAAGTTGCGGTGAAATAGTTCCTGTTTATAGCCCTAAGATCATCAAACAAGAACTATTCCACCGCAACTTCAATTTGATCCGTTGGGGACGGAGGAAAACGGATCATTTGGTACAAAATATCCTGTCCCCCTTGCACCAAAAGCTTGACTAGTGGCGGCGGGCGTTGAGTTCGCCGGCCAACTCGTCGAGGGTGATGCCGTAGCGCTCAAGCGTCACGAGCAAGTGGTAGACCAGGTCGCCGGCCTCATAGCGAATGTGATCGTGGTCGTTATCCTTGCAGGCCATGATGACCTCGCTCGCCTCCTCGGCAAGCTTCTTGAGCAGCTCGTCCTCGACGTCGGTCAACAGACGAGCGGTGTAGCTCTCCTGTGGCGACGCATCGCGACGACCGTGAATCACCTCGGCCAGACCTGTCAGCGTCTCACCGATATTTCCATCCTGAACGTTTGCGGTGCGAACACCCATGGTTCAATCCTTTCTGGTGGCCGAGCGTCTAATCGAGCGCCCGCCCTACGCGAGTTTTTTAAAGAAGCAGGTACGGTTGCCGGTATGGCAGGCCGGACCCGGCGAGTCGACCTTGACCAGCAGCGTATCGCTATCGCAGTCGGCCCAGAGCTCCTTGACCTCTTGCATATTGCCGCTCGTCGCGCCCTTGTTCCAGAGCTCCTGACGGCTGCGGCTCCAAAACCACGTGGTACCGGTCTTGAGCGTCAGCCCCACCGACTCCTCGTTCATCCAAGCAACCATAAGCACCTCGCCGGTGTCATACTGCTGAACAACACAAGGAATCAATCCTTTGGCGTCGTATTTAAGATCCGCTGGAGTAGTAATTTCTCTCATTTCAATTCCCCAATTTAAACATCGCCGGTCGGCGAGGGTTGTCCAGGTGCCGCAGGTTGCCGCGAAAGAGGAGCGACGCGTACTTTGGTACGCGAGCGACGGTTTAAGCGGCAAGATGCGGTGCCTGGGCAAGCCGCAGCGAAGCCCGCAGCATTAGAAGTCCAACCTCACAGGAATACCTTGAGAGGCCATATACTCTTTGACTTCGCGAATGCTGAACGTCCCAAAGTGAAAGACGCTCGCCGCCAGCACGGCATCGGCCTCGCCCTCGATCACGCCCTCGGCAAAATGTTCGAGCGTGCCCACGCCGCCGCTCGCAATCACCGGAATCGGCACCGCACGTGCCACGGCGCGGGTGAGCGCCAGGTCAAAGCCGGCCTTGGTGCCGTCGCGATCCATGCTGGTAAGCAAGATCTCGCCGGCGCCGCGACGAGCCGCCTCCTCGGCCCACGCCACCGCGTCGATGCCCGTGGCGTTGCGGCCGCCCGCCGTGAAGACCTCCCACTTGTCGGCACCAGATGCGCCGGGCAAACCGACGCGCTTGGCATCGATCGCCACGACCACGGCCTGGCTACCAAACGCCGCGGCAGCCTGGCTAATCAGCGACGGGTCGCGCACGGCGGCAGAGTTGAGCGACACCTTGTCAGCACCGGCGGCAACCATGGTGCGCATGCCCGCCAGGTCGCGAAAGCCGCCGCCCACGGTATAGGGAATGGCGAGCTCCTCGGCCGCATGCGCCGCCATCTCGATAGTCGTCGCACGGTTATCGCTCGTGGCGGTAATGTCCAGAAAGACGACCTCGTCCGCACCCTCGCGGTCGTAGGCGCGCGCCAGCTCTACCGGATCGCCCGCATCGCGCAAGCTCACAAAGTTGACACCCTTGACCACACGGCCGTCCTTGACGTCCAGGCAGGGAATCACACGTTTGGTAAGCATGGGCTACTCCTCCCCTCGGGCGACGGTCAGCGCCTGTACCAGCGTAAAGTTGCCCTCGTAGAGCGCGCGACCGGTAATGGCACCTTCAATCGCGCCCTCACCCACTGCGGCCAGCGCGCGGATGTCGTCGAGCGTCGAGATGCCACCCGATGCCACGACGGGAAAGCCCGCGACCTCGGCCACATGGCGATACGCCGCCACATCGATGCCCGTCTGCATGCCATCGCGCGCAATGTCGGTATACACCAGATGCTTAAAACCCAGCTCGGAAAGCTGCGCCACGGCGTCGTCGAGCGCCACGCCCGCGCCGTCACGCCAGCCATTCACCTTGACCTGGCCGTCGCGTGCGGCAATATCTGCCACCAACAGCTCGCCAAAGCCTTGGGCCGCCACCTCGGCAAAACCCGGCTCGGTCACCAGCACGGTGCCCAGCGCGATGCGACGCGCGCCGTAGCCGGCCAGTTCGTCGATGCGTGCAAGCGAGCGGACGCCGCCGCCCACGTCCACGGACAGACCGTTGACGCCGCAGATGGCCTTAATCGCCGCCGAGTTGGCAGCGCATGTGTCCTCGTCCTCGCCAAAGGCAGCGGACAGGTCGACGACGTGCACCCAGCTTGCGCCCTGCTCGGCAAACGAGCGAGCAACGGCCACGGGGTCGTCGGAATATACCTTGCAGCGACTCCGGTCGCCGCGCTCCAGGCGCACGACCTTGCCGCCGATCAGATCGATTGCGGGAAACAGGATCATCGGCCGGCCTCCTCGACGATGTTGACGAAGTTCTTAAGGATGCGCTGACCCAGCGCGGAGGATTTCTCGGGATGGAACTGGCAACCCCACACGTTGCCATGGCGCACGATGCACGGGAAGCTCCGCGTATAGTGCGTGCGCGCCAGCACATCGGCGGCATCGGCATCGTCGGCCACCGCGTAGCTGTGGGTGAAGTACATGTTGGCACCCTCGGCAAAACCAGTAAGCAGCGGATCGGCCGCACCGGCGGGCGTCATGTGCACCTGGTCCCAGCCCACGTGCGGCACCTTCAGGCGGCTCGACTCCAGGCGCGTGCACGAACCGCGCATAATACCCAGGCCATCGACCCAGAGGGCACCGGCCCGCTCGGAGGCGTTGCCGTCGGCGACCGCGCTCTCGCTCGCAGGAACGCCCTCGTTGCCGCGCTCAAAAAACAACTGAAGGCCCAGGCAGATGCCGAGCAACGGAGTTCCGGCGGCAACGGCGTCGAGCACGGCCGCCGCCTCGCCGCTTTGGCGCATAAAGGCAATCGCGTCATAAAACGCGCCCACGCCCGGGATGACCAGGCCGTCGGCGTTGCGGATCTGCTCCGGATCGTCCGACGTGCAGGCGGCGGCACCGGCGCGCGCAAGCCCGCGCGCAACGCTCGACAAGTTGCCCTTGTGGTAGTCGACCACCACGATCTTCGGTTCGCCCACGCGACCCCTCCCTTATCTCATCGTCCAAAACCACCACAAAGGGGACAGGCACCTTCGTAGTGGTTTTTGCCTTTGTTGCGGTTACAGTGAACCCTTGGTGCTGGGGATGCCTTGCACGCGGGGATCGAGCTCGCAGGCGCGGCGCATCGTGCGGCCCACGGCCTTAAAGGCGGCCTCGATAATGTGATGCGAGTTGCCGCCTGCCAGCTCGCGCACGTGCAACGTGAGTTTGGCATCGCGCGCAAAGGCATAGAAGAACTCGACGGCCAGCTCGGTATCGAAGCTGCCCACGCGCTCAGTCGGCACGGGCAGCTCGCAGTAGGCCTGCCCGCGGCCCGAAATATCAACAGCAGCCATCACAAGTGTCTCGTCCATGGCGATCGCCGCGTCGGCAAAGCGCGTAATGCCCGCTTTGTCGCCCAGCGCCTGGCAAAACGCCTCGCCCAGCACAATACCCGCGTCCTCGACGGTGTGGTGCGCATCGACCTCGACGTCGCCCACCGCGTGCACCGTCAGATCGAACAGACCATGGCGGCCAAAAGCGTTGAGCATGTGGTCGAAAAACGGCACGCCGGTCGAGATGTCGCACACGCCAGATCCGTCCAGGTCGAGCTTTACGACAATGTCGGTCTCGCCCGTCTTGCGGGTCACCTCGGCATAGCGGTCCATCTACATCTCCTCCTTCACCAGCGCGGCAAACGCGGCCAGCACCTCGTTGTTTTCCTGCGGGGTGCCCACGGTAATGCGCAGGCAGTCCGCGAGCCCCGGCGCGTAGCTAAAGTCGCGCACCAAAAGTGAATACTCGTCGCGCAGGCGCTCGCGCACGCGCGTGGCATGCGGCGTGCGCACGAGCACAAAGTTCGCCGCGCTCGGCCACGCCTCCACGGGCAGACCCTCGGCAGCCATTGCGTGCAGGGCACACAGTTCGCGCTCGCGCTCGGATGCAACCTGTGCCACCACGGGTGCGTACGCATCGCGGGCACGCACGCAGGCAAGCGCGGCGGCCTGGCTCAGCACGTTAACCGAGTAGATCTGGCGAATTGCCGCAAACACATCGATGGCCTCGGGCGCCGCGATCACATAGCCCAGACGCGTGCCGGCGGCGCCGAACGCCTTGGACAGCGTATGCAGAATCACCAGGTTGGGATGCTCGGCGATAAGCCCCTGCGCCGTAGTAGCCGCGCCAAACGAATCATCGGCAAACTCAACGTAGGCCTCGTCGACCATGACCATGCCGGGGCACGCATCGCACAGGGCCGCGACAAAGTCGAGCGGCGTCACATCGCCCGTGGGGTTATTGGGCGAGGTCACGATCGCCAGATTGCACTCGGGCGCCGCTGCGAGCACAGCCGCTTGGTCGAGCTCAAAGGTCGCCGGGTCGCGCCACACATCGCGCACCTCGGTCTGACAAAGCGACGCAAAGAACGCATACTCGCTAAAGCACGGCGGGCAGTTGAGCAGGGTCCGCCCCGCGCCGCCAAACGCCAGCAAGTAGTTATAGAGCAGCTCGTCACCGCCGTTGCCCACGCAGATATTCTCGCGAGCCACGCCATGCCAAGCGGCAAGCTCGTCGCGCAGGTCGTTGGACATGGGATCGGGGTAGCGGTTGAGCGGCGTAGCAGCCAAGGCCGCATCAACCGCCTTGCGCACGCCAGCGGGCACGGGATAGGTGTTCTCGTTGGCCGAAAGATTGATGCGCGTGGGCGTAAAGTTGGGATCGTAGGGCTCAATACCGGCCAGGTAAGGCTGGACGAGCTCCTTCATGCGGGGCGTCAGCTCGGCCATATTAGGCCTCCCCGCCGGTCGCGCCAGCGGAAGTCAGGTCCACGCCCTCGGCGACCGTCGCGGTCGTATCGCCCGGCCAGGCAACCTTGGTCAGGTCGGCCGCGGCGAGCAACTCGGCGCTCACGGCATCCTCGCCCTGCTCCAACACGCGACGGCGCAGTGCGGCAGAAAGCGCGTGTGCCCACAGGCCCTCGGCCTCGGCCAGACGCTGCGTAGCGGGAGCGTCGGAGAGCAAGCCCTCGGGCGTATAGCAAATGACACTCGAGCGCTTGACGAACTCCTCCACCGAAAGCGGGTTGGAGAACATGGCCGTGCCGCCGGTCGGCAGCGTGTGGTTGGGGCCGGCAACATAATCGCCAAGCGGCTCGGAGCTCCAAGCGCCCACAAAGATGGCGCCGGCGTTGCGAATGCCGCCAAGCAGGCCCATCGCATCCTTGCAGTGCAGCTCCAGGTGCTCGGGCGCCACGGTGTTCACGGCCTCAACGGCGGCAGCCATATCGGCGGCCACCACGATGGTGCCTTCGTTGTCGAGCGAAGCGCGCGTAATCTCGGCACGCGGCGACTGCGCCACCAGGATGTCGATGCCAGCCTCGACCTCGCGCGCAAACTGCTCGTCGCAAGTCACCAGATAGCAGGCTGCCAGCGGATCGTGCTCGGCCTGGGCCATCAGGTCTGCCGCGACCACCATAGGCTTGGCCGTGGCATCGGCCAGCACGCAGACCTCGGACGGGCCGGCGACCATGTCGATTCCCACATCGCCCGAGACAATCTGCTTGGCAGCGGCAACAAAAGCGTTGCCCGGACCGGTGATTTTATCGACACGCGGAATGGTCTCGGTACCGTACGCCAGCGCGGCCACGGCCTGGGCGCCGCCTACCATATAGATTTCGTCCACGCCGCCGAGCTTGGCCGCCGCGAGCGTGTAGGGGCTGATCAGGCCGTCCTTTTGCGGCGGGGTCACCATGACCACGCGTTTGACGTCGGCCACCTTGGCGGGAATGGCGTTCATAAGCACGGTGGAGGGATACTGCGCGCGACCGCCCGGCACATAGATGCCGGCCGCCGCGAGCGGGGTCACCTTAACGCCGAGCATCGTGCCGTCCGGGCGCGTAGTAAACCAGCTCTGTTCGACCTCGCGCTGGTGGAACTCGCGAATCTGGCGTGCAGCCTTTTCGAGCGCCGCGACAAAGGCGGGATCAAGGCCTTCGAGCGCGGCATCAATCTGCTCTTGCGGCAAACGGAAGCTCTGCAGCTCAACGCCGTCAAAACGCTGGCAGTAATCGCGGACCGCGGCATCACCATTGGCACGCACGTTGGCCACGATATCGCGGGCGGCGTCGACGATGTTTTGCGGCAGCACGCCCTTACGGTTGAGCTGGTTGGTAACGAGGCGCTCACCGGGAGCAAGCTTGATGGTCTTCATTTCGGTATCCCCTATCGGTCGAGGCTATGTTCGAAAAACGAGAGGCCGGGCGGCGGCGCCAGTCGACCCGCAGCCCGTACGTTGGGTCGCCCGTGCGTGCTCACGCTATTGTGCCGAGCCCGCGACGGGCTCAAAATGCTTGTCCTTCACGGCCGCCGCCAAGCGATCTGCCAGATTGCGCACGCGCGGATCCAAGCGAGCGGCACCCGGATTGACAAAGAAGCGGGCCGTGCAGTCCATGATGCGGCCGGTGATGACCAGGTCGTTGTCGCGCAGCGTGGCGCCCGTGGCGGTAATATCCACGATGCGGTCGGTCATGCCAACAATGGGGCCCAGCTCGATATTGCCGTGCAGCGAAACGATATCGGCATTCACGCCGCGCTCGGCATACCAGGCACTCGCGATGCGCGGATACTTGGTGGCCACGCGAAGCGACCCACGACGGGCATAGTTGTGCTCGGCCTGGCCGGCGCGCCACGCGGGCTCTGCCTCGATAAACGTGCACAGGCCGTAGCCCAGATCGACCAGCTGCAGCAGGTTGAGGTCTGCCTCGATAAGCGAATCCCAACCGCAGATGCCGCAATCGGCACCGCCGCAGCCCACAAAGGCGGGCGCATCGCTGGGGCGCACGATGACAAACTCGATATCGCCGACCGTGCCCTCGCCGGCCTGTGTGTCGCGGCCGCGCACGATGAGGTGACGACCGGGATCGCGCAGCTCCGAGACATCCAAGCCCGCGGCCTCGAGCACGTCGAGTGTGTCGGCCTTAAGCGAGCCCTTGGGCACGGCAATGCGCAGCGGACCCTCGGCGCCACGGCCCGCGGCGTGATCGCCATCGGAAGCAGCGTCCTCGGCCGAGGTGTGCGCGGCCTCTAGACGCTCGAGCGAAAAGGCGAAGCCCGCCGCCGGCACCTCGATGCCGTCGCCAAATGCACCGGTAAAGATGGAGTCGTAGCGTCCGCCCGAACCCACCGGATCGGGCAGGCCGCCGGCATAGGCCTTAAAGACCAGACCCGTGTAGTAATCAAACGAGTTCATGATGGAGAAGTCGAAGGACAGCACCTGGGCGTCCTCGGGAGCCAGGCCCTCGACCAGGGCACGCAGCTCGCGCGTGAGCGGCGCGACAATGCCCACCGCCGCCAGAAGCGCGTCGACGCGGTCGAGTACCTCAGCGCCGCCGTGCAAGCGCGGCAGCTCGCTGATGGCAGCCTTGACGGCCTCGGGCTCGGCGCTTGCCGCCACACGGGCATCGAGGCCCACAAAGTCGTTGGCGTGTACGCAACGCAATGCCTCGGCAGCCAGTTCGCGATCCTCACAGGCCGCGAGCAGTTCCTTAAACGGACGAACGCTGCCCGCAATAATGCGCGCATCGGGCAGCGCCAGCTTGCGCATGGCCTCCGCCACCAGCGAGACGATCTCGACATCGCCCGCGGTGTCGCCCACACCGATAAGCTCAAAACCCAACTGCGTAAACTGACGCGAGCCGCCGGCATTGCGCTGGCACTCGCGAACCACCGGCGCCTCGTAGCGAAGGCGCAGCGGCAGATCGGCCGCGCGCATGCGGGTCGAAACCAAGCGCACGATCGGCAGCGTGTTGTCGGGACGGACCACCAGCAGGCGACCGTCGTCATCAAAGAGCTTAAACGGCGTGTCCGCAATGCGGCCGCCCTCCTCGAGCGAACCTTTGTCCTCGAGCAACGGCGTCTCGACCGGAAGGTAATGATGCTCCCTAAAGCAGCCCTTCACCGTCAGCGCAATCTCCTCGCGCGCCTGAGCCTCCTCGGGCAATATGTCCCGGAATCCCCACGGTGTGGCCGTCATCTGGTGAGCCTCCTCATGCTGTGTTTCATATAGAACAGAAGACCGGCATAGCTCCGCCGATCTTCTGGGTACTTTAGCATACTAGAGTGTTTGCGGGGAAAATCCATCGCAGCCGCTCACGCCGTATTCATTTGGAAACATAGGGCAGATCGCCGCAACCCAAACCCGCCTAGGCACCAATCGCACGACGATACTCTGCCATTACCTGCGCATCGGCAGCTGCGGGGTCGGCAAAATAGCGCCCGTCATAGGTCTCGGCCGAAACAACTCCGCGATAGCCGCGCGCCACCAGCCTATCCAGGTCGGCGCGCATATCGCGGTCGCCGTCACCCCAGGCAAGATGCGTCGTGCCATCTGCCGCAACATCGACAAAATGCACGTGGGCGACATCATCGCCAAGCAGATCGAAATAATCGTCGATGGTATCCCCTGCCACTGCCATAGCGCCCAAATCCAGACACGCCTTAAGTGCCGGATGATCAACTGCCTCGATCATGCGCTTCGTGTCGGCCGCCGAGTTCACGATCATCGACTCAACCGGCTGTAGGGCCTCGAGCACCAGTCGCACGCCGCGCTCTCCCGCATGCTCGGCAATCGCACGCAGCATCGAGGCGCTGCGACCCCACGCGTCCTCGATCGGCTCGTTCAAAAATGCCCAGCCGCTCGAGACCATGACCTGCTCGGCTCCAAGTTCCGCCGCGATATCCACAACGTTCTTAAAGTACGCGAGCGTGCGGGTACGCGCCTCATTCCCGCGCGCCGCGATATTCCACGGCTTGGGGTTGTTCTGTTCGGGACAAAGCCCCACAATCCGAACCCCATACCGCTGCGACAGCTCCCGCACCTGCTCGAGCGAATCGTATCCATGGCAATCGACATACAGATGCATCGCCCCGGTCCAAAGCTCGCAACACGTGTAGCCCGAGGCCGCTGCCGAAGAAAAGAATTCCTCAAGGTCAAAATAACGATGGCTGATATTCATGACGGCAAGCTGGGGATAGCTCATAATTACTCTCCAACCCAAGCGAGGCCCCGTTCCATATAGGAGCGAGGCCCGATTACACAAACGTTATTTGCTCTTAGTAGTCGAACTGGTGATAGTAGCGACGGTAGTTGAGGTTGTGCTTGGTGACCGTCTCGTAGTAAGCGGCAAGGCGATCGGTGATCAGCGAGGAGAGGATCCACGGGGAGACGATGACGCGGAACTCGTCGTCAAGGCCGGGGATCGCGAACTCGGCGGTATCGATGATGTTGATGTCGGTGTCGCCGGTCACGCCGCGGGTCAGGAACGCGCGGGCGCGCTCGTCGAGCTTGCGGTTCTCGTCCTCGCCCATGAACAGGAAGACCGGGACGCCGGGCTCCACGAGCTCGAGGGTGCCGTGGAAGAAGTCGGCCGAGGTGATGTAGCGGGTGCGCTTCCACTGCATCTCCTCGAGGATGCACATCGAGAACAGGATCGTCTCGCCCCACAGGGCGCCGGAGCCGATGAACATGGTGTAGGGGGCCAGGGCGTACTTCTTGGCGAGCTCCTCGGCGCGCGGCTCGAAGCTCTTGCGGATGTCGACCAGGTGGGTCCAAACGTCCTTGGTCTGCTCGATGAACTTATCGAACTGCGGGAAGCAGCCACGGCGATTGAGCAGGCGCAGGCCGAAGCAGTCGGCGAGGTAGTAGCCCATCTCGCAGCCACCGTTACCATGATCGGAAGCCATCTTGACGCAATTCTCGGCGCCGACAGCCTGGCCAATGAGACCCTCAGGCTTGGTCATGGCGTAGACGCGAATGCCCTTTTCCTTCATCTTCTTGACGGCCTCGAGGACCTCGGGGGTGGTGCCGGACTCGGAGG
>UQUL01000026.1 GCA_900544235.1 uncultured Collinsella sp. | reverse complement strand
ATGAGAGTTTCGGGCTCTGTTCCCTTGTGGGACAGGGCCCGTTTCTATTTATGTCGATAAGTCAGCGGGTTTGGCACCGGCCAAGCTTCAGATTTGTCTCGATCTGTAACACGAAGGGGCGGAAAACCGTTCGTACTGTTACAGAATGAGACGTAAGCTGGGGTCTCTGCGTAATATCTCAACCTGTAACAGATAGGGGAGAAAATGTTCTCTATATGTTACAGATCGAGACAAAAGCCGTGTCGAGCTCGGTTGCCCCCCTGAGCGTGGATTATCGGATGAACGAACGTGGATAATCTGCCACTTTGGCCATGGGGACACGCCAAAAGTGGCAGATTATCCACGCTCGATTTCAAATGGAAGAAAATCCACGCTCGATTTTGCCTGGGAAGAGCAATCTTCTGTCTGGGCAGCCCCGATCTCGACCTATATATAGGTGCAAATAAGCTGGTATCGAAGTTCGATACTGAAGGTGTACTCCACTACAGCAAAGTGTTACCTTGGGAAACGTCACCTCAGTATCCAAAACCACTGTCCTTCATATCCAAACTCAATAAAACCGCAGGTCACGGCTATATAGATACGCCCGGCACCGTGTATCTAGAGGTTTTCGTTGACAGCCCCCAAGGTTGCATCGTATTATCTTTTTCGTTCGCGGGGGCGGCGGTCCAAAAGACCAAAGGACCTGCGGATACTTGAACGATTGGGAGTTTGCCCGAGTGGTTAATGGGGACGGGCTGTAAACCCGTTGGCTCTGCCTACATAGGTTCGAATCCTATAGCTCCCACCCGTCAAGTGCCTGTATAGCTCAGTCGGTAGAGCACTTCGTTGGTAACGAAGAGGTCACCAGTTCAAGTCTGGTTGCAGGCTCCATCCGGCGGTGTAGCTCAGTTGGTTAGAGCACACGGTTCATACCCGTGGCGTCACTGGTTCGAATCCAGTCACCGCTACCATAGGTAACACGGTGGCTTCTCAATAGTATGTTGAGAGGCCACTATGGTATAAAGGCAAAGTCCCGTCCGGGGACGACCTGTTTAGAGGAGGGCTTTATGGCCAAAGAGAAGTTTGAGCGCACTAAGCCGCATGTTAACATCGGCACCATTGGTCACGTCGACCACGGCAAGACCACGCTGACCGCCGCCATCACCAAGGTTCTCTCCGAGACCGAGGGCTGCAAGGCTGACTTCACTGCGTTCGAGAACATCGACAAGGCTCCCGAGGAGCGCGAGCGCGGCATCACGATCTCCGTCTCCCACGTCGAGTACGAGACTGCTGCCCGTCACTACGCTCACGTTGACTGCCCGGGCCACGCTGACTACGTCAAGAACATGATCTCCGGCGCTGCTCAGATGGACGGCGCTATCCTGGTCATCGCTGCTACCGACGGCCCCATGGCTCAGACCCGCGAGCACATCCTGCTCGCCCGTCAGGTCGGCGTTCCCTACATCGTCGTCTTCCTGAACAAGTGCGACATGGTCGACGATGACGAGCTCATCGACCTCGTCGAGATGGAGACCCGTGAGCTCCTCTCCGAGTACGATTTCCCCGGCGACGACATCCCCGTCATCCGTGGCTCCGCTCTGGGCGCTCTCGAGGGCGACGCCAAGTGGATGGACGCCATTCGCGAGCTCATGAAGGCCGTCGACGAGTACATCCCGACGCCTGCTCGTAACAACGACCTCCCGTTCCTGATGGCCGTTGAGGACGTTATGACCATCTCCGGCCGTGGTACCGTTGCTACTGGCCGTGTCGAGCGCGGTGAGCTCAAGCTCAACGAGCCCGTCGAGATCGTCGGCATCAAGGATACCCAGAACACCGTCGTTACCGGTATCGAGATGTTCCGTAAGTCCATGGACTTCTGCGAGGCTGGCGACAACGTCGGTCTGCTGCTCCGCGGCATCAAGCGTGAGGACATCGAGCGCGGCCAGGTTCTCTGCAAGCCCGGTTCGGTTACCCCGCACACCAAGTTCACCGGCGAGATCTACGTTCTGACCAAGGAGGAGGGCGGCCGTCACACCCCGTTCTTCGATGGTTATCGTCCTCAGTTCTACTTCCGTACCACCGACGTTACCGGTACGGTCAAGCTCCCCGAGGGCACCGAGATGGCTATGCCTGGTGACCACATCACCATCGAGGGCGACCTCATCCACCCGATCGCCATGGAGGAGGGCCTGCGCTTCGCTATCCGCGAGGGTGGCCACACCGTCGGTTCGGGCATCGTCTCCACGATCATTGAGTAAATTAGCTCTTTGATATAGTTGACTTAGAGAACCCGGCACTTATATGGGTGCCGGGTTCTTTTCTGCAATGGATATTGAGCCGTTGCTGGTGTCGAGAGGATCGATAATGGTCCTGGATGCACCGTCGATTAGCTCTCGATGGCTTCATTGATGTGTTCCAAATATGAATGGATCCACCGAGAACCAATTGACTCGAGGTTTTCATTGACAGCACTTACGTGGAGCTGATAAAGTAACAACTCGTGCCCGTACGGGGCGGAAATGAAAGGTTCAGGATACATGCGTACTCTAGTTACTCTTGCGTGCACTGAGTGCAAGCGCCGCAACTATACGACCACCAAGAACAAGTCGACCATGCCTGATCGTATGGAGATCAAGAAGTATTGCCCCTGGTGCCGTCACCACACGCTGCACAAAGAGACTCGCTAGTCTCTAGTCACATACGCCAGTAGTTCAATTGGTAGAGCATCGGTCTCCAAAACCGAGTGTTGAGGGTTCGAGTCCTTCCTGGCGTGCCAGTCATTATTCCGTAAGCTCCCACTTGGGGGCTTACGGTTTACTCATGTATAAGCGCATTGCGCGGAGGTAACCCAAATGGCCAACAAGAAGAACAAGAAGAAGGCTCAGCAGCCGGCACCTGCCAACAAAGCTGCCGCCAACTCCAAGGTTGAGGCCAAGAAGGCCGTTGCCAAGAAGAACGAGAAGGCTGCGAAGTCCAAGAAGAACGAGAAGCCTGGTTTCTTTGCCCGCACCAAGAAGTATTTCGCTTCGGTCAAGTCCGAGATGAAGCGTGTCACGTGGCCCGATAAGAAGGAGCTCGTGAACTACTCGGTTGTCGTTTGCGCTTCTCTGATCGTCGTCGGCGTCGTCATCGCTCTGCTCGATGCTGGCTTTGGCGAGGCTCTTGCTCTGTTCTCTGGATTGAGGGGCTAAACCATGTCTAAGCGTTGGTACGTCGTTCACACTTACTCTGGATACGAGAACCGCGTTAAGTCCGATCTCGAGCATCGCATCGAGACTATGGGCATGCAGGACCGTATCTTTGATATCGAGATTCCTATGGAGCGCGTCACCGAGATTAAAGAGGGTGGCAAGCGTGAGACCAAGGATTCCAAGATCTTCCCGGGTTATGTCCTGGTCCGCATGGAGATGGATGACGATGCTTGGACGTGTGTTCGTAACACGCCTGGCGTCACCGGTTTCCTAGGCGGCAACGGCAAGCCCGCTCCGCTTTCCCGCGACGAGTACAACAAGATGACTCGTCGTCCCGGTAAGGGCGATTCGCCCAAGCGCACCTCGGTTGATATTGAGGTCGGTACGTCCGTCCGCGTCACCGATGGCCCGCTTACCGACTTTGATGGCAAGGTCTCCGAGGTTAACACCGAGGCTGGCAAGCTCAAGGTCACGCTGATGATCTTTGGCCGCGAGACGCCGGTCGAGCTCGACTTTAACCAGGTCGCTGTCATCGCTTAAGTTTTCGTCCGTTCGCGCGAGCGTGCTTCTTCTGTGACTGCTCATCTCAGGAGTGCTTCTAACACGTGCGTGCTTACGATATAGCAAGTACTTCACACTCGTGATTCGAAAGGAATGACCATGGCTGAGAAGAAGGTTGCCAACGTCATTAAGCTCCAGATTCCTGCTGGTGCAGCTAACCCCGCTCCTCCCGTCGGCCCCGCCCTGGGCGCTGCTGGCGTGAACATCATGCAGTTCTGCCAGGCCTTTAACGCCGAGACGCAGGACAAGAAGGGTGACATCATCCCCGTTGAGATCTCTGTCTACGAGGACAAGTCCTTCTCCTTCATCACCAAGACCCCGCCGGCGGCTCACCTCATCAAGAAGGAGCTGAACCTCAAGTCTGGTTCCGCTAAGCCCCAGGCTGACAAGGTTGGTCAGCTCTCCCAGGAGCAGCTCACCAAGATCGCCGAGATCAAGATGCCGGACCTCAATGCCAACGACATTGACGCCGCCAAGAAGATCATCGCCGGTACCGCCCGTTCCATGGGCGTCACCATCGCTGAGTAGCGATTTCTTATGGTAACGACGGGTGCTCCGACCGGGGCGCCCGTTAAATGTGTGCAATAGGGCACACGATACGATGTGGGAGGGCTCACGCCCGTTTAACCACAGGAGGTAATGCACATGGCTAAGCATGGTAAGAGCTATAACGCCGCTGCCGAGAAGATCGACCGCGCCACGCTCTACACCCCCCTTCAGGCTGCCAAGCTCATCAAGGAGCTCGACACCGCCAAGTTCGACGAGACCGTCGAGGCCCACTTCCGTCTGGGCATCGATACTCGTAAGGCTGACCAGAACATCCGTGGTTCCATCTCCCTGCCCCACGGCACCGGCAAGACCGTTCGTGTTGCCGTCTTCGCCGAGGGCGAGAAGGCCCGCGAGGCCGAGGCTGCCGGCGCCGACATCATCGGTTCCGACGAGCTCGTCGCCCAGATTCAGAAGGGCGAGATCAACTTCGACGCCGCTATCGCTACGCCGAACATGATGGCCAAGGTTGGCCGCATCGGTAAGATCCTTGGTCCCCGTGGCCTCATGCCGAACCCCAAGCTCGGCACCGTGACCATGGACGTCGCCAAGATGGTCTCCGAGCTCAAGGCTGGCCGCGTTGAGTACCGCGCTGACCGCTATGGCATCTGCCACGTGCCCCTGGGCAAGAAGTCCTTCTCTGAGCAGCAGCTCGTCGAGAACTACGCTGCCCTGTACACCGAGATTCTGCGCGTCAAGCCCTCTTCTGCTAAGGGCAAGTACGTCAAGTCCATCTCCGTGTCTTCCACCATGGGCCCTGGCGTCAAGGTCGATCCCGCTGTCCAGCGTGACTTCCTGGCTGAGTAACTGCTAGTTACTGCCTGAGCAAAGCAAGCATTGCTAAAGAAACCCGGTTCTGCCCTGCGCAGGACCGGGTTTCTTGCTATCGCGTCAAAACCACCTCAAAGGGGACAGTGTCCTCTTTGAGGTGGTTACCAGGGTGTTCTGGCTGTTGAGGACTCGATGGCATCGTGGCGTTTGAGCTCGCGGCGCATGGTTTGCGAATTGAGCCAGGCTGCCTGCCAGCCACGGATGGGGTAGCGCGTCTGGTCGAGCTCAAACTGTGTATAGCCGCAGGCGTTGATGATCGTTGTTCCACACACATGCTGCCGCTCGCGATGAAAATCGTTACCGTAGCTTTGGTGTACATGCCCATGCACCATGTAGTCGGCTCCCCAGGACTCAAGCGCCGTGTTAAAGCACTCAAACCCTCGATGCGGCAGATCGTCCAGATCACCCATACCGGCGGCGGGTGCATGGGTAAGCAGAATGTCGCACCCGCCGACCATCCTAACCTTACGCGACAGCTTACGCATGCGCTTGGACATCTCGCGTTCGGTGTACATGTTGGCGCCGTCGCGATAACGCATGGACCCGCCAAGGCCTGCAATGCGAATCCCTCGGTACGTGTACACGCTGTCTTCTACGCAGATACATCCGCCCGGTGCATGACGCGCGTAGCGGTCATCGTGGTTGCCACGCACGTAGAGGAGCGGCTTGTTGATGACGGTGACCAAAAACTCAAGATAGTCCGGGTCCAGATCGCCGGCGGACAAAATCAGGTCGACTCCCTCAAAGCGTTCCTTGCGAAAGCACTCCCAAAGGCATCGTTCTTCGGTATCGGCTATGGCAAGGATTGTCATAGGGCAGGGACTTTCGGCTCATCGTCGAGCTGCGGAATGGTGCCTACCACGTTGTCCGCCAGCCAATTCATCTCGACAATCTGCGTGCTCGGCAGCGGAGGGAAGCCTTCGATCTGTACCACGCCGTTCTGGCTGTGGAGCTCGCCGCCAAAGGGGTTGATGGATCCCTCAACAATGCCATTGCGGAGGAGCTGAACAAGCTTGCGCGTCTGATAAGGCAGGCCCGGAGCGTAGCGAATGTCGATAACGCCTGAGCTCATGCCGTACCAGTAGTTGACGGCGCGCACTTGGCTGTCGTCGCTGGTCTCATCCCAGGTGCCATGCAGCAGGCTTCGTACGATAAGTTCGTAGTAGCGCCCCCAGTTCCAGACGGGCATGGCGATGCCGGTAACCTTGCCATCGACCAAGCGGCGAAGCCCGTAGGCAGTGGGATCTTCCAGCGACTTTGACATGTCAGTGCCGGTCATGACGCTTACGCCTTCGCGGCACATGGCTTCGGCAAGACCGCCGGCGGGCACATCGCCCCAGGTGAGGATGACCTGCGCGCGGGGGTCGAGCAGCGAGGCGCCAATCGCAAAGGCATTGATCTCGCTGAGTGCGCCCGAGGCGAAGACCGACGCGTGGTAACCGATGCGGTGGTTGTCCGCCATGCTGGCGGCAAGGGCGCCCAGGAGAAACTTGGCCTCGTACATCTTGCCAAAGTACGAACGGACGCTTTGATGGGGAAGGCCGATAGAGCAGTTGAGGAACCGAACCAGGGGATACTCAACGGCAGCCCTGAGCGTGTATTCCATCAGGCGGTGCGAGGTCGAGAAGATGACGTTTGCTCCATGTTTGACGGCCGTTTCCACGGCGGCGTAGAACACATCCGGATCGTGACAGTCCTCGAACGCCTCGGTGCGCACGATACCGCCAAAATGCTCATCGAGATACTGACGCCCTTGGTCGTGCAGGCTGTCCCAGCTCGACGTCGCACAGGGGAACTCATGGATAAAGGCGATGCGCAGGGGGTTGGCCGTCGAGTAGACGGTCTTGCCCATAAAGAAGTTGAGCACGCCAGCGGTGGACTTGGCGGGCGTTTCTTCCTCGTCGACGCTCGGTGCTTCGACAAGATCGACCTTGTCCTCGTCATTTTTGCCGGCAATGACCAGCTCGCGCCAAATCTTGCACAGGCGGTTTACGACGATATCCGTCGGCGTATCCAGCAGGCGGTCCTGGTTGTACACATTGAGGTACACGAGCATGGCGTCGGCAGGCGTAATGTCCAGGTGGTCGCCGCCTGCGCGAAGGTAGGCGCGCTTAAAGAGCAGGAAGGTGTGGCGCAGGTAGTCGACCTTTTTCTGCGGCCATTTTTCGATAAGGTTCTGACCGAGCATCTTGGCGAGCGTCTCGTAGCTTCCCTCACGCGAGAAGTCGATCTCGTATAGGGGGCAGACGCGCCAAAACGCGCAGAACTCGCCGTACAGGCGGCTTTCGACGGAATTCCATGTGCCGGGGTAGAGACGGGTGACCTTGGCCGAAACCGTCGGGGCGTCTAGGAATTTGAGGACACTGACGCGTTTGTTGCCTTCTTGGACATAGAACCGATGCATGAACTCGGTGACGATGACGGGGTCGCGATAGCCCTCGGTCACCTGGATGTCGTAGAGGTTGGACCACTTGCGGGCGAACTCGGTGCTAAACGGAAGCAGGGGCATAAAGTTACACGAAAAGGCGGACTGACGGCCCTTGGTGACCGTGCCGACGACCATTTCGAGCGGAATATCCCGCAGGCCGACATTCTCTCGCTGACCTAAGGGGAGCTGAGCAACCAAGCTATCGAGGTCCGTAAGGTATGGATGCTCGCTTTGGCTAATGGCGCGTCGACGTCCTTGCTCGCCGCGCTTGCGTGCTTGACGATAGGCCTCTTCCATAATGTTGCTCCCTTAGTCGTTTAAACAACTATATGAACCATGGTACCACGAATGAAAACCACTACAAAGATGCCTGACCCCTTTGCGGTGGTTTAGGCGATGATGGGGGCGATGGCGCGGATGCAGGCGTCGGCAGCGGTGAAAGTGGTGCTGTCGTCGCTGACGATAAAGATTATCTTTCCTTTGATGCCAAAGTCGCCGATTTCGCTAAAGAGCACGTAGGGCTCCTTGTCAAAGCCCGAGATGGGAAGCACGGCGGCCTTGGTGGCATCGGTGAGCTCGTCTGCCAGCGCGTCAAGGGAAGCCCACTTGGACGTGTCCTTTACGGCTACGGGCACGGCCACGCGCCCAAAGGGCATCAAATGCACGAGCGTGTTCTTGGAGATGTTGGAGTTGGGCACAATGATGGTCTGTCCACAGGCATCCTCAATCGTTGTATGGCGCCAAGTGATGTCTTGGACCACGCCGGATACGCCGCCGACCTCGATATTGTCGCCGGGTTTGATGATGCCCATAAAGGTCACTTGCATGCCGCCGATAAGGTTTGACAGCGTGTCCTGAAAGCCGAGCGAGATGGCGATGCCGCCGACGCCAAGAGCGGCGACGAGCGCGTTTGCGTTAATGCCAAAGCAGTTGTCGAGGATAAAGCTGCCGCCGATCATCCAAATGACGGCGCGCGCGATGTTGATGAAGATACTCGATGCCGGAAGCGGGTTATCGTCTCGGTTAAGCAGATGGTTCAGGGTCTTGGATACGACCTTGGCGGCGACGGCGGTGCCTATCGCCAAGATGACGGCCCAGATGATGTTGTGGACCCACTGTTGCTCAAAGAAATGAAGAATCGGCTCAAACAATTCCATGTAGGGAAACCTCCTAATGATCGTCCAACCATGATACCCACCAAGAAGCTCGTCCGATCAAATTCGGACGGGCTTCTGTGCTCGATATAAGGTTTACGCGGCGGGGCTGCAAGGCCCGGCGGTGTAGCTTAGCGTCGACGCTTCCAGATAATGCCGAGAATGATGACGATGATGCCGCCGATAAGGCACGCGCCAACTACTGCCAGCGTGCGGTCTCCCGTTGCGGCGAGCTTACCGGTCGTCTTCTTGGTGATGACCTTCGTGGTCGTCGTGTCCGTCTTAGGCGAGGGCTTAGGCGTCGGGGCCGGTGTGGGCGTGGGGTCCACGGCAGCGGAGCCAAAGCTGATGGTGCCCGCGAGCGAGGCCATCTTGCTCTCCCAGCTGTTCTGCCCGATCAGCGCCCTTAGCGCTGACTCGCAGGTACCCCACTCGGTGTGCTTGGTGGCGTTTGCGAAGGTGGGGAAGTCGGTCGTGTTGGTGATGATGTAGTTGTTGGTGGCGACGGTATAGGTCTTGGCGGGGTCGAGCGTGCTGCCGTCTTTGGTGAGTGTGGCACTCACAATGCGCTTGCCCTCGGGCTGCGTCCAATCGATTGTCACGTTGATGCCGCCGAAGGAAAGGACACTGCCGGAGTCGTCGCGCCACTTGTACGTGTCTTGCGCCTCCTGCTCGGTGTGACCGGCCGCCACATAAGCCTGCTGAAGCTCGTAGCTGTCGTTGCAATCGTCGCTGATTTGTAGCGAGTGCTCGAGCGCTGCGAGGAAGTCCGCGCCGGTCATGGTCCAGGTCTCCACGGTGTTGCCGTAGGGCGAGATGGCGATGACGTTGCCGGCGGTCACGTTGCCCGCCGCGATGCCGCCGCGGATGCCGCCAGCGTTTTCGATAGCGAGGTCCGCGCCCGTCAGGTCAAGATAGGAGCTGCAAATCACGTGGCCGATGGTCTGGGCCTTGGTGGTGTCGCCCTCCTTGCTGGGACGGAAATCGGTGGTGCGCACCATTTCCCAACCATGCGTGCCTGCGGCGTCCTCGCCGTAGAAATAGTTGGTGGTGGATGTGCCGAGCACCTTGTTCGATTCGTTTTCGAAGTCCTCGTCGAGCGGCTTGATCTTGTTGCGGACGGCTTCAAGGCGGCTTTGGTAGTCGGAGCCCTTGTCGGGGTCTGCCAAAAGGTCGTTGACGTTCTTGGCGGTGCAGAGCTTCTCGTTGCTGTCGTCTGTAGGGACCGTGACCGTGTCATCGTCGGTCGTCTCGGTGCCATTCGTGTCGTATTTGTACGGAATGGAAAGCAGCCCCACCTCGGCAAAGGCGCTGCCTGCCTCGACAACGTGGATCGTCTTGCCGTCGGCTCCCGTCACCTTCTCGTTAAGGTTGATGTGCTCGTGGCCTGCGATAAGGGCATCGACGCCACGGAGTCGCGTGGCAAAGGTCTTGGCGTCGAGCGTGTGCGCGATACACACAACAACATCGCAGCCCTCCTTGCGCAGCTGCTCTGCCTCGGCATTGATGGCGTTCGCGGCACTCGAGAACGACGTACCCGCGACCAGGTCCGCGCGCAGCGAGGATTCCAGCGACTCATCCATGGCACCCACGACGCCGACCTTGATTTTGTAGTCGAATGCGGAGTGATCCTCGCTATCCTCCCAGGTGCGATCGAGCAGAGCATGGCGAAGGGCGTGCCGGTGGGGCTGTAGCCGGTCATGGTGCGGAGCTTGTCCGCGCCGTAGCTCCAGTCGTGGTTGCCCGGCGTGGTCGCGTCGTAGCCGTCTGCATAGAAGGTGTCCATGAGCTCGGCGATGCTCTTGCCCTCGCTCATGGTGGCGAAGGACTGCCCGTGGAAGGTGTCGCCCGCATCGAGCAAAAGATCGGGGGCGTTGCCCTGGGCGCTATAAAGGACCGCCAGTCCGTCGAAGCCGACGGTGCCGGTGCCCTTGCTTGCGTTGTAGCTGTACTTGTAGCTGCCGTGGATATCGTTGGTGTGCATGACGGTCACAGAGCCGTCAATAGCGGCGGGCAGGTTCCCAGCGAAAGCGAGGCTTGGGGTGCCTGCGAGCGCGCCGGCAAACAACGCGGCGGCTAACGCAAGGCGGGGGAGTCTTTTCATGGCAGTTTCCTTAGTCCTTAGCCAGAATGTCTGGTTGAATATCGGATTATCGACATAATATGCGAAAACCGCCGCAAGGACGTTTGCCCCTTTGCGGCGGTTTTGACGTTTGTGCAGATAAAACCTACCAAAATAAACTTGTCCCTTTTTGGCAGGTTTTAGCTCAGCAGCATGCGGTCGTTGGCGAGCTCGCCGCCCGAGACCTCCTCGAACTTCTGCAGCAGGTCGGCTACGGTGAGCGACTTCTTCTCATCGCCCGCCACGTCGTAGATCACGTGGCCTTCGTGCATCATGATCAGACGGTTGCCCAGACGGATGGCGTCATTCATGTTATGCGTGACCATGAGCGTGGTCAGGTGGTTCTCGTCGACGATCTCCTCGGTCAGGTTAAGCACCTTAGAGGCCGTCTTGGGGTCGAGGGCCGCGGTGTGCTCGTCGAGCAGCAGCAGGCGCGGCCTGGTGAGCGTGGCCATCAGCAGGGTGAGTGCCTGGCGCTGGCCACCCGAGAGCAGGCCGACCTTGGCGTTGAGACGCGTGTCCAGACCAAGGTCCAGGCGCTTGAGCAGCTCGACGTACTCATCTTTCTCGGCCTTGGTGACGCCCCACGAAAGGCCGCGACGCTGGCCGCGACGCTTGGCGAGGGCCAGGTTCTCGGCGATCTGCATGTCGGCAGCGGTACCACGCATGGGGTCCTGAAACACGCGGCCCAGGTACTTGGCGCGCTGCGACTCGCTCAGGCGCGAGATGTCGGTGCCGTCGAGCTCAATAACGCCCGAATCGAGCGGGTACACGCCGGCGATCATGTTGAGCAGCGTGGACTTGCCGGCGCCGTTGCCGCCGATCACGGTTACAAAGTCGCCGTCATTTAGGGTGAGGTCGACGCCGGTGAGCGCGCGCTTCTCGGTGACGGTGCCCTTGTTAAAGGTCTTCTTGACGTGCGAGAGCTTAAGCATCTGCCTCATCCCCCTTCGTGTAGGAGCTGCGGAGCTTATAGCGCTCCCAAACCACGGGCACGCACAGGGCCACAGCGACAATCACGGCGGAGAGCAGCTTCATGTCGTTGGCGTCCATGCCCAACTGCAGCACGATGGCGCGGATAAGGAAGTACACCACGGAGCCAAAGACGGCGGAGGCAAGACGGACGCTAAACTGCGTGAGGCCGCCGGGAAGCAGACGGCCGAGCACCTCGCCGATAACAATGGCGGCAAGACCGATAACGATGGCACCGGTGCCCATACCAATGTCGGCATACTTTTGGCTCTGGCAGATGAGCGCGCCCGAAAGGCCGATGAGGGCGTTGGAGAGCACGAGGGCGATCATCTTGGTGGAGTTGGTGTTGACGCCCAGAGCGCGGATCATGTACTCGTTGTTGCCGGTGGCTCGCAGCGCCGAGCCGATCTCGGTGCCAAAGAACCAATACAGGATGGCAACGATAGCCACGGCGAGCAGGATGCCCAAGATGATGGCAACGGTGGACTGCGGCAGACCGGTCATATTGCTGACGGCCGAGAACACGGTGCCTTTGGCAAGAATGGGCGTATTGGACTTGCCCATGATGCGCAGGTTGATGGACCACAGGCTGATCTGGGTGAGGATTCCGGCGAGGATCGCAGGAATCTCAAAGACGGTGGTCAAAATGCCCGTGACGGCGCCCGCGATGGCGCCGGCGCACATACCGGCCAGCACGGCGAACAGCGGGTCGACGTTGTTATTGACGATGAGCACAGCGCAGACGCAGCCGCCGAGGGCAAAGCTGCCGTCGCAGGTCATATCGGGAATGTCGAGCAGGCGGAACGTGATAAACACGCCAAGCACCATAATGCCCCAGAGGACGCCCTGCGAAATGGCGCCCTGCAATGCAATGAGCATGCTTCATACCTCCTAGGATAGGGTGGACACGTGATTCACCATAATAGCGGTAACAATGCATAGAAGAGTTACGGACAGACGTTTTGTTTTACCTGAAACAAGCAGGGCGGACGCCGGTCTACAGCGCCCGCCCCTGTGGCTCAGATATTGAATAACGCGGCTAAAGCGCGAGCACGGGCTCTAGACGCATGCCGCGTATGGCATTACGCGTCCAGGGCGGAAAGGTCGATGCCCAGGGCCTCGGCCATTTCGTCGTTCTTGACGACGACCAGGTCCTTGCTCGAGAGGTGCTTGATCGGCATATCCTCGGGCTTGGCCTCGCCCTTCAGGATCTTAACGGCCATCTCGCCCGCGGCGTAGCCCAGGTCCTCATAGTTGATGGAGAGGGTGAACAGGCCGCCGGCCATGCACATACCCTCCTCGCCAGTCACGAAGGGAAGCTTGTTTTCCTTGCAGATCTGGCCGACCTGCGAGGCACCCGCGGCGATGGTGTTGTCGGTGGGGGAGTACAGCGCGTCGACCTTGCCCACGGCAGACTCGACGACGGACTGAATCTCGTTGGAGCTCGAGACGGTGAAGTCAGTGTACTCGAGGCCCAGCTTGTCGAGCTCCTTCTTGGCGGCCTTGATCTGGACGTCGGAGTTGGACTCGGCGGTGCAGTAGAGCAGGCCGACCTTTTTAACGTCGGGCAGGACCTTCTGCATCATCTCGAGCTGCTCGGCGACCGGGGTGAGGTCGGAAGCGCCCGTGACGTTGGTGCCGGGCTTGTCGTTGTCCTGGACCAGGCCGGAGGCGGCGTAGTCGGTGATGGCGCAGCCCACGATGGGGATATCGGCCGTGGCGCCGGCGGCAGCCTGCGCGGCGGGCGTGGCGATGGCATAAATCAGGTTGACGTTGTCGCCCACAAACTTGTCAGCAATGGACTTACACGTGGACTGGTCGTTCTGGGCGTTCTTCTGGTCGATCTTGACCTTAAGGCCGCTCTCCTTGATGGCCTTGACAAAGCCGTCGTTGGCGGCATCGAGTGCGGAGTGCTCGGTGAGCTGCAGAACGCCGATGGTGTAGTCGGAACCGGCGGCAGCAGAGCCGGAACCAGAGTTGCCGCCGCATCCGGCGAGCGGGGCGAGCGCGAGCAGGCCGGCGGAGACCAGAAGGCTCCTGCGGCTGATGGTGATGTCCTTCATATCATTACCCCCAGTATAAAAATGGCTGGAAACACTGCACTGGGACAAAGTGCAAGTGGAACTATAGTAGCGCTGATGTCCATTTTTACAACAGCCTGGCGGGTTTTTTAATACAGAATCGGATGGGCGGTACGGGTAGTCGAATGGGCGGCGGAGGGTCTTATGCGGCGGAGGAGGCGTCGTCCTCGTCCAGGGCGGCGAAGAGCTTCTTGCCGTCGAGGAGACGTGTGGTGACGTTTCTCATTCGGCCAATCTCTACGGTACGCAACGTGTCATCGGCGCCTCGGGCGTCATAGACCGTTCCCAGCAAATAAGAGATGCCGTCTCGTTGCTTGATGGCAAAGGGACGGAGTGTCATCCGTGCTGCTTCGGTTTCGCCGCGTGTCGTGACGCTCGAAATATCAAAACTCACCGTGGTTCCGTGGTCGATGGCCTGCTCGACGAGCTCGCACGTGTCGATGCGCTTGATGGGCGTACGTGTTGCCTTGGTAGCCTTGCTGCCTGCGCTTGGAGCGGGTTCGGGTGTATCGAGGTAGCCGCGAACGTCGGCACTCGCCATGGCAACTAAGTGCTGCGCCATGCTCTTGCGGATTGCGATAGGCGTGGAGCGGTTGCGCATGACCATACCGTGGAGCCGGATGATCTCTTCATCGGTGAGCGGGCGGGTAAGAAGTTTGTAACCCACGCCGCGTTTGTACTCAATTTCGTATCCGGCATGGCGAAGCGCGGAGATGGCGGTGTAGATGCTGCGCCGCGCCGCCGAGATGGGCATGCGGGCGGGGTCGTCGGGATGGGCGAGGCGCCGGATCAACTCATCGGAAAGCATGGCCTTGTCCTCGCCGGTGTTTTCGCTTAATAGTTGCAGGATGCGAACGGCGCGATAGGCTGCCATCGAGGCGGCGCCTCTAGTCGTGGTGTCGTAGGTTTCAACAGCGGCTTCGGTCATGGTGCCCACGTCCTTTCCGTTTTGGGTGGCGACGGTATGGAGCCTAGGACGCGGGGCTTTCCCAGGGGCGCAGGGCGCTCTGGGCGGTCGGTAGTCGTCGGCAAACGGCGGGTTGAGTTTTCAACAGCCCTGCTCAACTGACCAAAAACTTGCCAAAAGCTTGACGGATGCTGTTGAAAAAAGCGCCTCTCGACCGATGTCGAGAGGCGCTTGTGCGATGAGCGTTGGCGTGTGGCGACACGAGCTAGCGTCCGACGATTAGAAGTCGGCGTTGCCCACGGTGCGCGGGTGCGGCAGGACGTCGCGGATGTTGCCCACGCCGGTCAGATACATGACCAAGCGCTCGAAGCCCAGACCGTAGCCGGCGTGCTTGCAGGAACCGTAGCGGCGCAGGTCAAGGTAGTACTTGTACTGCTCGGGATTCATGCCCAGGTCCTTGATGCGGGCCTCGAGCAGATCCAGGCGCTCCTCGCGCTGGGAGCCGCCGATAATCTCGCCGATACCGGGCACCAGGCAGTCGGCGGCGGCGACGGTCTTGCCGTCCTCGTTCATGCGCATGTAGAACGCCTTGATCTCGGCCGGGTAGTCGGTCACGAAGGTCGGTCGCTTAAAGTGCTCCTCGGTCAGGAAGCGCTCGTGCTCGGTTTGCAGGTCGATGCCCCAGCTCACGGGATAGTCAAACTTGTGACCGGCGGCGACGGCCTGCTCCAGGATCTCGACGGCCTCGGTGTAGGTAACGCGGGCAAAGTCGGAGTTGGCGACATGGTCCAGGCGCTCGAGCAGACCCTTGTCCACAAACTTGTTGAGCATGTTGAGCTCGTCGGGGCAGGTGGCCATAACGTCCTTAAGGACGTACTTGAGCATGGCCTCGGCGTTATCCATGTAGTCGTTCAGGTCGGCAAAGGCCATCTCGGGCTCGATCATCCAAAACTCGGCGGCGTGGCGCGTGGTGTTGGAGTTCTCGGCACGGAAGGTGGGGCCAAAGGTGTACACGTCGCCAAAGGCCATGGCAAAGTTCTCGGCATTGAGCTGGCCGGACACGGTGAGGCTTGCATGTTTGCCAAAGAAGTCCTGGCTCCAGTCGACCTCGCCGGACTCGGTGAGGGGCGGATTTTTGGGGTCGAGCGTGGTCACGCGGAACATCTCGCCGGCGCCCTCGCAGTCACTCGTGGTGATGATGGGGGTGTTGACGTAGACAAAGCCCTGCTCCTGGAAGAAGCGGTGGATGGCGGCAGCCGCGACAGAGCGGATGCGGAACACGGCGCGGAACAGGTTGGTGCGCGGGCGCAGGTGCTGCTGGGTGCGCAGGAACTCGACGGTTGCGCGCTTCTTCTGCAGCGGGTAATCCGGGGCGCTCGTGCCCTCGACCTCGATGGAGGTGGCAGAAAGCTCGAAAGGCTGGGGCGCATCGGGGGTCAGCTTGACGGTGCCGGTGCAAATGAGTGCGGCCGAGACGTTTTGATGGGCGATCTCGTCGTAGTTGTCGAGTGCCTCGCGGTTCATGACGACCTGCAGGTCGCGGAAGCAGCTGCCGTCGTTGAGCGTAACAAAGCCAAAGTTCTTCATGTCGCGGACGGACTTGACCCAGCCGGCGACGGTGACGGTCTGGCCGCCGAGCGACTCGGCATCGGCATAGAGCTGCGCGATTTTGGTGCGGTTCACGTATCCTCCCATAACGGTTGAATGATGGTTATCCATACAGTTCGATATTCTAGCAGCTCGGCTCATTTGGGCTATACAGATAAGGCATTGGCGGGATGGTTTTTCAAACGAAAAGCGCCCGCGGCCAAATGGTCGCGGGCGCTTGACGAGGTGCCTTTTGGCTGTGTGGCGTGGGGCCTGGCTACTTGGTCTTGGCAACCAGCAGCGGGTCGCCAAGCTTGACGAGCGGGTTGCCGCCGATAAGCGTTCCAGACTCGCCGACATGGTCGATGCTCTTAAGACGATCGAGCTCGGAGACGATGACGGTCACGATGTCCTCGTGACCAGCGGCCTTAATGGCCTCGCGGTCGAAGCTGATGAGCGGCTGGCCTGCCTTGACCACATCGCCCATCTCGACAAAGCGGGCAAAACCCTTGCCGTTCATTTCCACGGTGCCCAGGCCAACATGGATGAACACGCGCAGGCCGTCCTCGGTGATCATGCCGATGGAGTGGTTGGTGACAGTGGTGGCACCGATGCGGCCGTTGGCGGGCGCATAGATGGTGCCGGTAATGGGCTCGATGCCATAGCCCTGGCCAAGCATGCCCGAGGCGATCGTCTCGTCGGGAACCTCGTTCAGGTTGACGAGCACGCCGTTGACGGGGGCGTAGATGACGCCTTCGCGGGTAGCGAAGCTTGCTGCGGGCGGAACGGACGCCTCGCCGGTCGAGGTGAAGGTGGACTTAAGCGAATCGAGCAGACCCATAGTTGCCTCCAACTTAAATAGGCGCATATCGCGCGTTTGGTTTGCCGGAAACGTTTCACATGTGTTTCGCGGCTTGGTCAACGCCCCTATTCTACGCTGCTCAACGATACCTCTGAACTGGGATTATGTGATATATCAGTTGAAGGGAAACTTATTGCCGGAGTGTTTCTGCGCCACGGGTTCAAGTGGGGTACGCTTGAAGGCGAAAAACAAGGGCGCATAATTTGCGCGAAGGGAGCACATATGATTGTCGAGAACCATGCGCTGTGGGGCGAGGAGCCGACCGAGGATTATCCGGCGACGTTTACGTATTTGGGTGCCGAGCCGCTGCCCGATAAACCGAATGGCCGCCGCCCCGCGGTGATCATCTGCGGCGGAGGCGGGTTTACGCATATCGCTCCGCACGAGCAGGACCCGGTGGCGTTTGCATTTTTGGATCGCGGCTACCAGGCCTTTGTGCTCAACTATGTCACGAGTTCTACGGGTGACGTGAGCTTTCCGCACCCCCAGGCAGATCTTGCCAAGATGGTCGCCACGGTGCGCGCCAACGCCGACGAGTGGCATGTCGATCCTAAGCGCGTGTGCGTCGTGGGCTTTTCTGCTGGCGGCATGATTTGCGCCTCGCTGGCAACACAGTGGAAGACCGGCCCCTTCGCGGCACTTGCCGGGGCGCGTCCGGACGACATTCGTCCCGATGCCGTGGTGCTGGGCTATCCATTGCTCGACTTTGCCTATGTGCGTGACATGCAGACGCGCGATCCGCGCATTGACTTGCGTGTGCCCAAGACGGGCGGCAAGACGGGGCGCGATTTGCTCAACGACTACCTGTCGATGGTGACGGGCGGCGAGGCAACTGACGAGCATCTGGCCGACATCTGCCCCACCACGCATGTTTCGCGTCAGATGCCACCGACCTTTGTGTGGGGCGTGTCCGACGACAAGACGGCGCCGATCGCGCAGGTCTACCCGTTTGCGCAGCGCATGGCCGAGGAGGGCGTTGCATGCGAGATGCACGTCTTCGACCAGGGTGGTCACGGCCTTTCGCTCGGCAACGCCAACACCGCGGTCGACAACGAGGACAAGCAGGTGGCAGTCCGTCCCTGGATCCGCCTAGCCTTCCGCTTCCTGGAGCGCCATCTGTAAGAGGACGGGCATCCCAACCCTTCAATAACTTGCGGTGAAATAGTTTCGATCTGGGGCATCAACCAGCCCATCCAGGAACTATTCCACCGCAACTTTGTTTTTGATGCCCCGCCCGGAAACTGCGTCCCAGTTTTGCCTTTCAAGGTGGGACGCAGTTTCCCATAGGGCCTCGACTGGGAAAGTGCGTCCCGTTTCGAGTGGGGATTCCGGGATGCATTTTCCGTAAGAGGCCTGTTTGGGAAACCATATCCCGTTTCGAGCCAGAATTCTGGGATGTAGTTTCCCCGAGAGGCCTCATCGGGAAACTATGGCCCTGAACTCTCCTGCCTGTCCCCATTGCGCCAATCTGCTGATTGAACGTCGTTGTGTGTTCACGCTATCATGTAAGCTTAAAATTGGTTAGCCATGGCAAACGGTTAGCCTTGGTGAACATAAATACAACGCCCTGTGGGCGCCGGGGGAGGAACACGGACGTGAAGCTCGATACACTCGAGATTGGAAAGGACGCCGTTGTCGCATCGGTGGCATCGGACGATCAGGCACTCCGACAGCATATTTTGGACATGGGCCTAACGCCGGGCACCGAAGTCACCATGATGAAGTACGCCCCTATGGGCGACCCGCTCGAGATTCGCCTGCGTGGCTATGAGTTGACGCTGCGCAAGGACGATGCCGCTCGCATCGAGCTCGTGGGCATTCACGACACCGATACGGGTCCGCGCGCTAACGCCGCAATCGGCACGACGGAGCATCCGGCCCTGGGCGAGGGGACGTATTCGCCCCGCGCGGCAAAGACGGCCGTGCCCGAGGGCGCACCGCTGCATTTTGCCCTCGCCGGCAACCAAAACTGCGGCAAGACCACGCTGTTCAACCAGCTGACGGGCTCCAACCAGCATGTCGGTAACTTTCCTGGCGTGACGGTCGACCGCAAAGATGGCGCCATCCGCAACCACCCCGAGGCGAGCGTCACTGATCTGCCCGGCATTTACTCTCTGTCGCCGTACACGGGCGAGGAGATCGTAAGCCGCCAGTTTATCCTGGATGAGCACCCCGACGCCATCATCGATATCATCGACGCCACCAACATCGAGCGTAACCTTTACCTGACGCTGCAGCTTATGGAGCTCGATCGACCCATGGTCATCGCGCTCAACATGATGGACGAGGTGACGGCCAACGGCGGCGCCGTGGACGTCAACCTGCTCGAGAGCCTGCTGGGCGTGCCTGTTGTTCCCATTAGTGCTGCCCGCAACGAGGGTATTGGCGAGTTGGTGGATCATGCCTTGCACGTGGCGCGGTTCCGCGAGCGTCCCGGTCGCCTGGACTTCTGCGCGCCCGATGGTCCGGACGGCGGCGCGCTGCATCGCTGCATTCACGGCATCGCCAACCTTATCGAGGACCATGCCGCGACGGCGCACATTCCCGTGCGTTTTGCGGCGACCAAGCTGGTTGAGGGCGACGAGCTGGTGACCGAGGCGCTTCACCTGGACCGCAACGAGCTCGACGCCATCGAGCACATCATTAGCCAAATGGAGGGCGAGGCCGGCACCGACCGTCTATCTGCGCTGGCTGACATGCGCTTCGGCTTTATCGGCGACGTGTGCGGGCGTTGCGTCGTCAAGCCGCACGAGAGCCGCGAGCACGTGCGCTCCGTCAAGATTGACCGCATCCTGACGGGTCGCTACACGGCCATCCCGGCGTTCCTGGTGATCATGGGTCTCGTCTTTTGGCTGACGTTTGGCGTGATCGGCGCGGCGTTGCAGGGACTTATGGAGGACGGCATCGCTGCCATCATCGCCTCGGCCGATGCGGGTCTCAAGGCGTTCGGCACCAACGACGTAGTGCGCTCGCTGGCTGTCGACGGCGTGCTTACGGGTGTGGGCAGCGTGCTGACCTTCCTGCCGATTATCGTCGTGCTCTTCTTGTTCCTTTCCATTCTGGAAGACTCGGGCTACATGGCGCGCGTGGCCTTTGTCATGGATAAGGTATTGCGTCGCTTTGGCCTGTCGGGCCGCAGCTTTGTGCCCATGCTCGTCGGTTTTGGCTGCACCGTGCCGGCTATCATGTCGACCCGTACGCTCCCATCCGAGCACGACCGCAAGATGACCGTCATGCTCACGCCGTTCATGAGCTGCTCGGCCAAGCTGCCGGTTTACGGCTTGCTGTGCGGAGCATTCTTCCCGCAGGCGACGGTCCCCGCCATGGTCTCGCTCTATCTGATTGGCATTGCGGTCGGCTGCATTGCCGCTCTGGTGCTCAACCGCACGGCATTTAAGGGCGACCCGGTGCCGTTTATCATGGAGCTTCCCAACTACCGCTTGCCGAGTGTCAAGACGACGGTGATGCTGGCATGGGATAAGGCCAAGGACTTTATTACCAAGGCCTTTACCATTATCTTTGCCGCGACCGTGGTCATCTGGTTCCTTCAGACGTTCGACATCCGCTTTAATGTGGTCGCCGATCAGTCGCAGAGTCTGCTTGCCGGTCTGGGTAGCATTATCGCGCCGGCGCTGGCGCCGCTTGGCTTTGGCGACTGGCGTGCATCCACGGCGCTCGTCACCGGACTTATCGCCAAGGAGAGTGTCATCTCGACCCTCACGGTGCTTTTGGGCGCGACCTCGCCTGCGGTGTTGTCGACCATGTTTTCGCCGTTCACCGCCTACGTGTTTTTGGTCTTCACGCTGCTGTATCCGCCCTGCGTGGCTGCCATCGGCGCCGTCAAGAGCGAGCTGGGCGCGCGCTACGCCGTTGCCGTGTTCGCGTTTCAGGTGGCAGTCGCCTGGATCGTGGCGTTTGTCGTGCATTCGGCGGGCATATTGCTGGGGCTGGCTTAGTTATTTATTGACGGCGCAACCTTTGTGTATCGAATTGTTTTCGGCCCTGCATCTGTTGCTGACGGATGCGGGGCCGTTGCTATATAATCGCCTCCACTCAAAATGATTGGAGACGTTATATATGAGTCAGGCAAGGCAAGACGGCATCACGCTCAGGCAGTGGCTCCCGCTTATCGGGCTCACCTGCTGTGCGTTCGTGTTCAACACGTCGGAGTTTATGCCCATCGGCCTTTTGACTGATATCGCCGCGTCGTTCTCGCTTACCGAGGCCCAAGCTGGCATCATGATCTCGGTCTATGCCTGGGGCGTCATGCTGCTGTCGTTGCCGCTCATGGTGTTTGCCTCGCGCTTCGAGTTCAAGCGGATGCTGCTGGGCGTGCTTGCCGTGTTCTCGCTCGGCCAGTTCCTGTCCGCCGTGGCGCCCACCTATCCCATCCTGGTCTGCGCGCGCCTGGTGGTCGCTTGCGCGCATGCCGTGTTCTGGTCGGTCGCTTCGATTATGGCCTCGCGCCTGGTCGACACGCGCCACGGCGCGCTCGCCATCAGCATGATCGCCACGGGCTCTTCCATCGCACAGATCTTCGGCCTGCCGCTCGGCCGCGCCATTGGCCTGGCCGTGGGCTGGCGTATGACGTTTGCCGTGGTCGGGGGCCTCTCAGCCATCGCGGTCGTCTACCAGGCAGCGGTGTTCCCGGCCATGCCGACGGGTGAGCGCTTTACTGTCAAACAGCTGCCCGAGCTGCTCAAGAACCCGCTCCTCATCGCGCTCTACGCAGTCACGGTCTTCATGGCGACCGGCTATTACGCAAGCTACAGCTATATCGAGCCCTTCCTGGCGCAGGTCGCGCACGTCGATGCGGGCGCCATTACCATGACGCTGACGGCGTTTGGCTGCTCTGGTTTGCTCGGAAGCTGGCTGTTTGGCCGCCTGTTCGATGGGCATCGCTTCCCGTTCTTGGCTATCACGCTCTCCGGCGTGCCGGTGGCCCTGCTGCTCATGGGGCCGGCCGCATCGTCGCTCGTGACAGTGCTTGCCGTCTGCGCACTGTGGGGTTGCTGCGCCACGGCCTTTAACGTGGCGTTTCAGGCCGAGCTCATCAAGCACACGCCGACAGATTCGTCGGCCGTCGCCATGTCGATCTTCTCGGGCCTGTTCAACCTCGGTATTGGCACGGGCACCGCAATCGGCGGAGCCGTGGTTTCGGGTCCCGGTATCGCCTGGATCGGCTTTGTGGGCGGGGCGATTGCCGTCGTGGGCGTCATCCTCGCCATCACCGTGCTGTTTCCGGCCATCCGCCGCGCCAAGCCCGTCGCCTAATCACGTCCCCTCATCAGTTGCGGTGGAATAGTTCCTGTTTAAGGCCTCTGAAGGTCCAAGCAGGAACTATTCCACCGCAACTTATTTTGGGGAAGAGGATACGAGCCGGGCATACAATGGATGTCGTTGTGTTGCGCTTACCGGGAGGTTGCTATGTGGGCATACGAGACGACGTTCTATCAAATCTATCCGCTGGGCTTTTGCGGAGCTCCGCGCGAAAACGCCGCCCCCGTTGCCGAGGATGAGCTCGCCCAGGCTGTCAACGCCGCGCCAAACCCCGATGCGCCCATCATGAAGATCGCCCAATGGGCCGACTACATGCAGGAAATCGGCGTTGGCGCTGTGCTCATCAACCCACCGCTCGAATCTGATAGCCACGGCTACGATACGCGCAGCCTGCGCCATATCGACCGCCGCCTGGGTGGGGATGTCGACTTTGCCGCCGTGTGCGACACAATGCATGCCCATGGCATCCGCGTGGTGCTCGATGCCGTCTTCAACCACGTCGGCCGCGGTTTTTGGGCCTTCCGCGATGTGCAGGAGCGCAAGTGGGATTCGCCGTACAAGGATTGGTTCCACATCAGCTTTGACGGTGACTCGTGCTACGGCGACGGCTTTTGGTATGAGGGCTGGGAGGGCCATTTTGAGCTTGTGAAGCTCAACCTGCAAAACCCCGCCGTGGTCAATTACCTGCTCGAGTCCGTGCGTCGCTGGGCCGAGGTCTTTGGCGTCGACGGCCTGCGCTTGGACGTTGCCTATATGCTCGACCGCGACTTCATGCGCCGCCTGCACGCTTTTACCCGTGAGCTCAAGCCCGACTTTGTGCTGATCGGCGAGACGCTCCACGGCGACTACAACCAAATCGTCAACGACGAGATACTCGACTCCTGCACCAACTACGAGTGCTACAAGGGCCTGTACTCCAGCTTTAACTCGGTCAACATGTTCGAGATCGCCCATTCGCTGCACCGTCAGTTTGGCGGCGACCCTTGGTGCATCTACCGCGGCAAACATCTGCTGTCGTTTGTCGACAACCACGATGTGCCGCGCCTGGCGAGCATCCTCACCGACAAGTCCTGTCTGCGTCCCGCCTACGGCATGCTCTTTGGCATGCCAGGCATCCCGTGCGTCTACTATGGCAGCGAGTGGGGAATTGCTGGCGAAAAGGGCGGCCCCGATGGCGACTGGGCGCTGCGCCCTGCGCTCGATGAGCCTGCGCCCAACGAGCTGACGGCCTTCATCGAGCAGCTTGCGCACCTACGCTCGGCAAACGACGCGGCGGCCCGTGCCCTCAACTACGGTGCCTATCGCAACGTGGTGATCCAGAACAAGCAGCTGCTGTTCGAGCGTGCCTGCGACGACGCGACGGTGCTCGTGGCGGTCAATGCCGTGAACGAGCCCTATACCTTTGGAGCCGGCGAACTCAACGGCTCCTTCGTCGACCTGCTTGCCGACGATGCGCCCACGGTCGAGCTGACAGGCTCCCTTGAACTTGCGCCCTATGAGGTGCGTTATCTGCTGAGGGCCTAATTCATGACTGCGCCGGACGAGGGCTATCAGCATATTGAGCATGGGTTTGAGCCCGTGTTTGACGAGCGCTCGCGCGTTTTGGTGCTGGGGTCGTTTCCCTCGGTGCTCTCGCGTGCCAATGCCTTCTACTATGGCAATCCGCAGAACCGCTTTTGGCGCGTGATGGCCGCGTGCCTTGGTGCGCCCGTGCCGCCCAACGAGGGAGACTCTTTGGCGAGCGGCGAGCCCGTGACGCTTGACGCCTCGATTGCCGCCAAGCGGGCTATGCTGCTGAACGGCGGCGTGGCCCTGTGGGACGTGATCGAGAGCTGCGACATTAAGGGCTCGAGCGATGCGAGCATTCGTAACGTTGTGCCGGCACATATCGAGCGCATTACCGGCGCAGCTCCCATTGAGCAGGTGATATGCAACGGTGGTACAGCTGGCCGGCTCTACAAGCGCTATCTACAGGAGCGGACGGGTCTGTCCGCTGTCGTATTGCCGTCAACTAGTCCCGCTAACGCGGCTTGGCGTCTGGAGCGTCTTGTCGAGCGCTGGTGCGAGGCAGTTGACTGGACCGCACGGTAGCCTAGATCCTTGATTGAGCATGGGTGCCGAGGCGTTTCATGATGGCATGCCAGATCGGTGCGGGCAGCGCGGGCTTGGCGCGCACCATGCCGTCGGCATCGACGCTACCGGCATTGCCACCGCCAAGCAGCTGCGCATGCTCTATGGAGCAGCCCATGCGAACGGCGCCTACGAGCTTGTCCATCGCTTCGGAAAATGGCCGGCGCAAGAGGCCCATACGCGGGGAGTGGCGAAGTGCCGCAATACCGCTGCCGGCACAGACGACAACGCCGCCACACCACAATTGGTCATGGCGCTCACATGCCTTGTGCAGACGAACGGCGGTCCCGCGCGCCTGCTTAGCGCCCTCTTGTGTGGCTCGAATCGCGGCATAGACGCGCGTTCCCGTACCGCCAAAGCGCTCAAGCGCCTGCTTGATAGCTGTCAACGTCTCATCGTCAGCCACATCTTCAATGGCCAGCACGATGCCATCGACTGCACCGGCATCATCCGCCTCCAAATCAACCGGGCGGGGGAGCGCGGTGCCGGAAAGCTGAGCATAGGCGGCGATGGCATCCTGCAGGTCCCAGAGCAAAAACTCAAGATCGGCGCTATCGGGAATACTGATATATGCAATGGTTCGCAACGTTTTTGGTACATCTCCGCGCGCGGTCGTCTCCATGCCGCCTCCTTTCCGGTTGGTTTCCGTTTAGGTTATACCGTCTGACGGCACTCCGCCGCGCTATCCTAGTGCAACCCTTACGAAAGGAACGCCATGCGCCTGCTCATGAATACCTCGCTTGCCACGCTCAAGCCCTCCGGCATCCGTCGGATCAACGCGCTCGCTGCCCAGCACCCAGGATGCATTGCACTCGCGCTCGGCGAGCCCGATTTTCCCACGCCCGATGCGATTAGCGCCGAGGTGACGGCCGCGCTGGGCCGCGGCGACACGCACTATCCGCCCAACAACGGTCGCCCCGCCCTGCGCGAGGCGCTGTCTGCCTATATGGGGGACGCGGGCCTGGCGTTTTCGGCCGACGAGGTCATCCTGACCGACGGCGCGACCGAGGCCCTGTCGGCAGCATTCATGGCTATGCTCAACCCCGGCGACGAGGTCATCATCCCCACGCCGGCCTTTGGCCTGTACGAGAGCATCGTCGTGGCCAACCACGCCAAAGCGGTCTTTTTGGATACGGAGCCTGCGCAATTCCAGATCGATGAGGAGGCGCTTCGTGCCTGCATGACGCCGGCGACTAAGGCTATCGTCATCTGCTCGCCTAACAATCCCACGGGCTGCATCCTCGATGCGGCGTCGCTCGACGCCGTGGCACGCGTGGCGGAGCAGGCGGGCATCTACGTGGTCTGCGACGACGTATATAACCGCCTGGTCTACGTGGACAGCTACGAGCGATTTGCCCAGCGCCACCCGGAGCTACGCGAGCAGACGGTGGTCATCGAGAGCTTCTCCAAGCCCTGGGCTATGACCGGCTGGCGCCTGGGTTGGCTCGCAGCCGTAACCCCCGTCATCGCCGAGATCGCAAAAGCCCACCAATACCTAGTATCGAGCGCCGTCTCCTTCGAGATGGACGCCGCAACGCGAGCCCTGACCGTCGACCCAACCCCCATGCTCAATGTCTACCGAGCCCGCCGCGAACGCGTGCTCGCAGCCTTAAGCGCCATGGGCCTCGACGTAGTGGAACCGGCGGGCGCCTTCTACGCTTTCCCGAGCATCAAAAAGTTCGGCCTAACCAGCGAAGACTTCTGTATCAAAGCCATCAAAGAAGCAAACGTAGCCCTAGTCCCGGGTGACTGTTTCGGCACCGAAGGCCACATCCGCCTAAGCTACTGCGTCTCCGACAAAGACCTGGACGAAGGCCTAAATCGCCTGTCCACCTTCATTTCAACCTTATAGCCCAACGGGACGCAACACATCAGCCCACCGACCCAAGCATTATGAGTGGGGGCGTCAGCCAACGAAAACCCGGGCTGCCCAAAGTCAACGCAGGCACGCGCCGCCGAAGGCCAGGTGCAAGGTTTTCGTAGATTCCGCACGAGCCGAAGAGCACTTAATGTGCTCTTCGTGCGAGCCAGGACTTGACCGAGCGAAAACCTTGCGCCTGGCCTTCGGCGGAGCGTGCCGGATGGTGGAATTGTGTGCAGCCCGGTTTTCCGTTGACCGACGCCGGGGTCCCCGCCATAATACTTTCGGTTCATGCACGAATCCGCTGCCAGAGACAGCCGGTGCAAACGGGCATCGCCCGCGAGCTTAATGGGATATCCCGCCAGCCGAGGTGGTCGAGTAGATATGTCTTCTCGCCCCCGTCGCTCATGCAGCGCGGGGGCTTTCTTTTTGGACATGCCCCCGTCACGTCCTTGTGGCGGACCGTGCCCGGAAAGAAATCGAGGAGGTGTAATTCATGCCCCAGCAGTACAAAATCGACAAGGTTGCAGAGATCGAGTCCCGTATCGCCGAGAACGCCGGTCTGTTCGTCGTCAACTACAACGGCCTGACGGTTAAGCAGGCTCAGGAGCTGCGTCATCAGCTTCGCGAGTGCGGCGCCGAGATGAAGGTCTACAAGAACAACCTGGTCAAGATCGCTCTCAAGAACCAGGAGCAGCCCGAGCTCGACGAGATCCTCGCCGGCCCCGTCGCTTATGTGTTCTACGAGTCCGAGCCGGTCGAGGCCGCTAAGGCCCTTAAGGACTTCTCCGCTAAGTCCAAGGGCGTCCTTGAGATCAAGGGCGGTATCTCCGACGGCAAGGCCGTTTCCGCTGATGATGTTAAGGCTATCGCCGAGCTGCCCACCAAGGATCAGCTTCTCGGCCAGATCGCCGGTCTCATCTCCGGTTTCGCTCGCGATATCGCTGTCTGCGTCAACGGCGTTTCCTCTGGTCTCGCTCGTTCGATCCAGCAGGTCTCCGAGCAGAAGGCAGCCTAGTCGCTGTTTTCATCCGCGGCGGCAACGCCGCACCCCTGGCGCATTCGCGCCGTGTTTTAACTGATCTCCGTGCACAGACACGGAAACCGAAAGGACTTAGAAATGGCTAAGCTTACCACCGATGAGATCATCGATGCTCTTAAGGAAATGACCCTTCTCGAGGCTTCCGAGCTCGTTAAGGCTATCGAGGACACCTTCGGCGTTTCCGCCGCTGCTCCTGCCGCCGTTGTCGCCGCTCCCGCTGCTGGCGCTGCTGAGGCCGAGGAGAAGACCGAGTTTGACGTCGTGCTCGAGGGCTTCGGCGACAACAAGATCCAGGTCATCAAGGCCGTCCGTGAGCTCACCAACCTTGGCCTGAAGGAGGCCAAGGAGGTCGTCGAGGGCGCTCCCAAGGCTGTTCTCGAGGGTGCCAAGAAGGAGGACGCCGAGGCTGCCAAGGAGAAGCTCGAGGCTGCTGGCGCTGCTGTCACCCTCAAGTAATCAGGCTTTCTCGCCAGATTTCTTTGCAGACGGGGTTCGCATTGCGAGCCCCGTCTTTTTCGTTCAAGACTTTAGTCCGCTGGCCGCGCAGCGGCCAGCTTTAAACCACCCGCTACG
>UQUL01000025.1 GCA_900544235.1 uncultured Collinsella sp. | reverse complement strand
CGTAGCGGGTGGTTTAAAGCTGGCCGCTGCGCGGCCAGCGGACTAAAGTCTTGAAGCAAAGGGGCCCGCATCCGATAGGATACGGGCCCCTGACTATAAGGCGCGATGCGTTAACAGCAGCGACTACTTGCGGTGAGCGCGGTAGAACTCGATGAGCGCCTGGGTCGAAGCGTCCTGCTCGGCCTTGGCGGCGTCGTCGTGGAAGGCCGGGGTGATCTGCTTGGCAAGCTGCTTGCCCAGCTCAACGCCCCACTGGTCGTAGGAGTCGATGCCCCAGACCGTGCCCTCGACAAACGTGATGTGCTCGTACAGGGCGATGAGCTCGCCGAGTGCGAACGGGGTCAGCGTGTCGCCGAAGATCGAGGTCGTCGGGCGGTTGCCCTCAAAGCAACGAGCCGGGACGATCTGCTCGGGCGTGCCCTCGGCACGAACCTCGTCGGCCGTCTTACCAAAGGCAAGCGCCTTGGTCTGGGCCAGGAAGTTGCCCAGGAACAGCTCGTGCACGTCCTGACCGCTATCGGTCGCGGGGTTGGCGGTATTGGCGAAGGCGATGAAATCGGCCGGAACCACCACGGTGCCCTGGTGCAGCAGCTGGTAGAAGGCATGCTGACCGTTGGTGCCGGGCTCGCCCCAGAAAATCTCACCGGTGTCGGAGGTCACGGCGCTGCCGTCCCAACGGACATGCTTGCCGTTGGACTCCATGGTAAGCTGCTGCAGGTAGGCCGGGAAACGATGCAGGTACTGGCAGTACGGCAGCACGGCGTGGCTCTTGGAACCGAAGAAGTTGACGTACCAGACGTTGAACAAGCCCATCAGCGCGACGGCATTGTTCTCGAGCGGCGTGTTGCAGAAATACTCGTCGATGGCGTGGAAGCCCTCGAGGAACTGCTGGAAGCGCTCGGGACCGAACACGACAATCAGCGACAGGCCCACGGCGGAGTCGACAGAATAGCGGCCGCCGACCCAGTTCCAGAAACCAAAAGCGTTAGCGGGGTCGATGCCGAAGGCCTCGACCTTCTCGAGTGCGGTGGAAACGGCGACGAAGTGCTTGGCCACGGCCTCGGCGTTCTGCTCATCGGAGCCGTCGATGGCGCCCTGAGCCTTGAGCTGCTCGAGCATCCAGGTCTTGACCTCGCGAGCGTTGGTGAGGGTCTCGAGCGTGGTGAAGGTCTTGGAGACGATGATTACGAGCGTGGTCTCGGGATCCAAACCCTTGAGCTTCTCGGCCTGGTCGTTGGGGTCGATGTTGGAGATATAGCGGCAGTCGATACCGGCGTCGGCATAGGGACGCAGGGCCTCGTAAGCCATGACCGGGCCCAGATCGGAGCCGCCGATGCCGATGGACACCAGGTGCTCGATCTTTTTGCCGGTAACGCCCTTCCACTCACCGGAGCGCACGCGCTCGGCGAAGGCATACATGCGGTCGAGGACCTCGTGCACGTCGGCGACGACGTCCTGGCCGTCGACGATGAGCTGGCCCTTCTCGGTTGCCGGGCGGCGCAGCGCGGTGTGCAAGACGGCGCGGTCCTCGGTGGTGTTGATATGCTCGCCGGAGAACATGGCGTCGCGGCGCTCCTCGAGCTTCACCTCGCGGGCAAGATCGCACAGCAGCTTGACGGTCTCATCGGTCACCAGGTTCTTGGACAGGTCGAAGTGCAGGTCACCGGCGTCAAAGCTCAGCTTGTTCACGCGCTCTGCATCGGCGGCGAACCAGGCCTTGAGGTCGATACCTTCGGCCTCGAGTTTCTCCTGATGAGCCTCGAGCGCCTTCCAAGCGGCAGTCGACGTAGCATCGATAGGTGCGGCAACAGTTGCCATAAAGTCCTCCTCAACATACGGGCGCATATCTCCATGCGCCCGGATAATCAGATGACCCTATTCTAGCGCAGGTCAAGACCGTAATCAGCGAGCGTTGCCAATCCGCCCCCCAAACGGCGACCGACCAAAAAGGGACAGGTTTATTTTGGCAGGTCAAACGCTTTACCAATCAAAAATAACCTATCCCTTTATGCCACATATTAGGCCGCGGCGCACACGCTGCCGAGTAACTCACGCAGAGGAGACCCGATGCCCTCCAACAGCTCGGGCGCGATGATGGCAAAAACGGGAACCTCGCCGGCGCCCACGACGGCAGGCACCTTGCCCTCCGAGACAATGCATCCATAAGGCACAAAGCCGTCTTCGCCGGCATCAAGCACGGCCATGCGACGAGCGAGTTCGCGCGCAAAGCTCGCCGTATCGGCATCGCCGATCGCCAGGACAAAGTCCACGCCCTCATCGGTCGCCAGGGCTACGGCCTCATCGACCAAATCGTCTCCCCCGTCGCCCCCGACCAAACCGCAACGAAAGAGCACGCGCTCGAGCAGGGCACGATCGAGCGAGCCCAGCGCCGCCGAAACGAGCTCATCACGCGTGTGCCTGTCACCGCCCAGCACGACCAGTGCCTTGGTGCCGCCATAGTGGGCAACCAATCGCCCGCACCAGCGAGCCACATCCCCATCCGCAACCAAGCGCGTCGGCATACCAAACCCATAGTTGACCATTATCCCCACAACCCTTCCGTGCTTTATGGTGGTATCAATCGTTGGCCTCATGCTACGAAGCGAGCTTTTCCGAGCTGTTTCGTGCTCTTTAGGGCTGCGTTAAAAACCCGATGCAGTCGCACGACCATACCTGCCAAAAAGGGACAGGTTTTGACGGTGTCCGGTCGAGCAGGTATTATCGAACAGGTATTCGATAAGAACATGTGTTTGATGGGAGGGCTCGGATGGCGCACGAGCAGCACACCTACATCTGCATCGACCTCAAGACGTTTTATGCCAGCGTCGAGTGCGTCGATCGTGGGCTCAATCCGCTCACCACCAACTTGGTCGTTGCCGACGAATCGCGCGGACGCACGACCATCTGTCTCGCTATCACGCAGGCCATGAAGGACCTAGGGATTCACAACCGCTGTCGCCTGTTCGAAATACCCGATGGCATCGACTACATTAAGGCCGTACCGCGCATGCAGCACTACATGGAAGTGTCGGCGCAAATCTACGGTATCTATCTGGAATACGTCAGTCCGCAAGACGTTCACGTCTACTCAATTGACGAGTGCTTTATCGACGTGACACCCTATCTGGACCTCTATCACACCGATGCGGAAGGCTTCGCCTGTATGCTGCGTGACGAGGTCCTGGGGCGCACCGGCATCACGGCAACGGTTGGCATCGGCCCCAACCTATTCCAGGCCAAGGTAGCGCTCGACATTACTGCCAAGCACGTACACAGCCGCATCGGCATACTCGACGACGAGACCTTTCGCAAAGAGATCTGGCCCCATCGTCCCATCACCGACATCTGGGGCATCGGGCCCGGCGTGGCAGCACGACTCGAAAAATACGGCGTCTACGATCTGATGGGTGTCGCCGCGCTCGACGAAAACCTGCTTTACGACGAGCTCGGCGTCAATGCCGAATATCTCTTCGATCACGCCTTCGGGCGCGAGCCGACAACCATCGCCGATATCCAAGCCTATCGCCCGCAGACAACCTCAACTACCACAGGACAGGTGCTCTCGAAAGGCTATGCCTATGAACAGGCCTACACCGTCTTGCGCGAGATGGTCGACAACTCCGTGTTGGACTTGATCGATAAGCACGTGGTGTGCGACAGCATCTCGCTCTTTGTGGGTTATGCGAGCGAACGAGCCGACATACGCCGCCTCGACGCCAGCGGCACAGCGCAATATGTGGACGGATGCGGACACCTACGCTCGAGCATGTCGAGTATCGAACCCACCGCAACCGCCGGCCCCGAGCTCGCGCCCCGTGCGCCCAAGCCCGTCCAGCGCGATGACGAACGGCGCCGCCTGGTGCGCGAAGCACAGGCAATCGACGGCATCTTTGTGGGAGAGCACGGCGGCAAACCGCGTGGTGGCTATGCTGCGCTGTTCGCACATTCCAATGCATCCCGCAAGCTGCCCGAGCGCACCAATTCGTTTAAGAAGATCATGGGCTATTTCGATGAGCTCTGGGCACAGACTGTCGATCCCAAACGACCGGTAAAGCGCATTAACCTGGGATTTGGCAACCTCATGCCCGAAGAATTTGCCACTATCGACCTGTTTAGCGATGTTAAGGCCGATGAGCGCGAGCGCGACCTGGCGCGCGCCGTCCTGGCCGTGAAAGGCAAGTACGGCAAGAACGCGCTCGTCAAGGGATTAAGCTTCACCACAGGCGCCACCGCACGCGAACGCAACGATCAGGTAGGAGGACATCGTGCCTAAGTCCCAACAACAGCCGATGCGGCCACCGACGCCTTTTGAACGTCTAGCGGACCCCGAGGGAAGACGTCGATCCGCCGACCCCAAGCTCACCGCCAACGGCGCCGTCCGCGCCGGCCGTGCCGCACAGTTTATGCCCTTTGCCGCCCTCACGGGATACTACGAGCTCGTGCGCAAGCAAGAAATCACCATCGAACCAAAATGTGAGCTCACGGAAGAAAAAGCCCTCGAACTTTCGAAAAAGCTCGAGGGCCTCAAACGTGGCGACCTGGTCCGCGTCACCTATTACGATACATACGGCTATCGCAGCCGCACCGGCATTCTCGACGAAGTGCTTCCCGCGTTCAAGCTCCTCAAGCTCAAAGACATCGCCATCGACTTCGACGATATCCAAAACATCGAACTGCGCGGACGAGCCTAGACAAGGACGCGCATCCAAGGCAAGGCCTACAGCGTCATGACGTAGTAACCCGCATCTCTCACGGCCGTCTCGAGGACACCACGATCAACCGGCTGTTTAGAGCGCACGCGTGCCGTGTGGTCCGCATACGTCACCGTTGCCCACACGCCATCCAGCGTATTGAGGGCATTGGCTACGTTCTGAGCGCAGCCGTCACAGCTCATGCCACCGATGAGCAGCTCATCGGTATAGGGATAGTGTGACGCATCGGTATCCGCCACAACAACCTTTTTGGCCTTCTTGCCGCTCGTACCATCGCTGCAACAACTCTTCCCGTGTGTCGAAGCGGCAATGCGACGCAGTCCAAAAAACATGCCGACGGCAATGACGGCCAGCACGATGAGATTCGCAGGGTTGAGCAAGTCACTCATGCGCTCCCCTTTCAAGTAGCCCTATCTAGATACCCCCATGGGGTGTTCCCATCTTAACCCAAAATCATGTCGGTTCGGTCAATTAGTTTCCCTATTCAAACTTTTTTGTTGACCATGGCTTACTTTCGTGTATAAGTTTTCCTAGGCTAACAGTTTAGATCCGTAAGGAGCGCCGTGACCCGAATCATAGACATCCCCACGTTTCAGGCAGCGGTCGTGCGCAACTGCTCTCCCACGCTCGCGGGCATCAAGCCGGCATCGCTCTTTACCTATCCAGGCACCTACGCCCACGGGGACAGTTCGACCGCAACCGAAGCCATCGCAGAACGCCGAGCACGCCTGCTCAACGTTATCGCCCAGTGCAACCGCGAGCTTGACCCGCTCGGCATCCACCTGAGTGTTTTGGTCTGGCGGCCCTGCGGAGCACTCGTGTACGTGTACCGAGCCAAAAGCCTCACCACCTATTTCGCAGATCCTCGCGCCCAAACGACGCTCGCCTCGGAAGGCTACGACACGAGAGACCTTTCGGCATGCCTTGTGCATTTGGCATCGCGCATCACGCTCGCAAGCAATAACGTCGCGGAATGCGCCTGCAGCCAGACTCGATGCGCACTACCCCAGCAAGCCAGCTGCAGCAAAGACTGCACCTGCGAGTTTCCGCACGAAATAGGCTACTTCCTTGGATATCCCTACGACGACGTCCACGAGTTCATCGTCCAGCACGGCGAAAACTATAAGGTCTTGGGCGCATGGAAGGTATACACAAACGTTGAGCAGGCGCTCACGACCTTCGATTCCTACCGCGCTTGCACGCAGCACCTCACCCATGTCTATCAGCGGGGCCACAGCCTAGCAAAACTTGCCCAGGCAACCCGATAGAGCATACAAACCGCGGCCGCACGCCGCACAAGCGAAAGGACTCAACATGAGCAAGATCGCAGTCGTCTACTGGAGCGGCACAGGCAACACCGAAGCCATGGCAAACTTCGTTGCCGAAGGCGCGGCGTCAGTCGGCGCCGAGGCAGAGGTCATCTCCTGCGCCGACTTCCCTGCCGACAAGGCCGCCGGCTATGACGCCTTCGCCTTCGGCTGCCCCGCCATGGGCTCCGAGGAGCTCGAGTACGATGAGTTCCAGCCGATGTGGGACGAAGTCAAGGAAACCCTCGGTGACAAGAAGGTCGTCCTCTTTGGCTCTTATTCGTGGGCCGAAGGCGAATGGATGGAAAACTGGAAGGCGGACGCCGATGAGGCAGGTGTCAACGTCGTCGATTCCGTCATTTGCTACGACGCCCCCGACGATGAGGGCGAGGCGGCCTGCCGCGCCCTTGGAGCCGAGCTCGCCTAGCGGCAATGAGCTCCGCCCGTAACGCGCTCTGCACCAAAACACATTCGCGTCCCAACAAAAACGGGAGCCGGATCACATCCGGCTCCCGTTTTCTGCTATGTCAGTCATATAAAGCGGCTACGAAATATTGCCCAAGAACGCCTTGGTGCGCTCGCTCTTAGGATGGTCGAAGACCTCGCTCGGCGTGCCATCCTCCACGATAACGCCGCCGTCCATAAAGACGACGCGGTCGGCGACGTCGCGGGCGAAGCCCATCTCGTGCGTCACAACGATCATGGTCATGCCGTCACGTGCCAGATCGCGCATAACGCCAAGGACGTCGCGGACAAGCTCGGGGTCGAGCGCCGACGTGGCCTCGTCAAAGAGCATCACGTGCGGGTTCATCGACAGGGCGCGGGCGATGGCCACGCGCTGCTGCTGGCCGCCCGAGAGCTGGCTCGGCATAAAGTCGATACGCTCGGCAAGGCCGACCTTGGTCAACTCCTCGACGGCAATCTTCTCGGCCTCTTCCTTACTGCGCTTGAGCACCTTTTGTTGCGCAAGCATGACGTTCTTTTTGACTGACAGGTGCGGGAACAGATTGAACTGCTGAAAGACCATGCCCAAGTGCGTACGCACTTTATTGAGGTCAACGCCCTTGGCGCACACATCCACGCCCTCGACAACAATCGAACCACTCGTGGGCTCCTCGAGACGGTTAATGCAACGAAGCATCGTCGATTTGCCCGAGCCCGAGGGTCCCAGAACGACAACGACCTCACCCTTGTGCACATCCAGATCGATATCGCGCAGAACCACGTTATCGCCAAAAGCCTTTTGGAGGTTCTTGATGCTGACAACGACCTCGTTGGAATTCGTTTCACTCATGACAGGACCTCCTTACAGACCGGCGATATGATCGGCGGGCGTCGCGACAACCTGTCCGGCGCTCTTGGCGGGACGCTTCTTCTTGGTCTCGGCCGTACCCAGCAGCTTCGCCTCAAGACCGCTCACCAAGCGAGCAAGCGGCAGGGTAATGACCAGATAGAACAGGGCGGCAACCACATACGGCGTGATGGAGCCCGTCGTGGCCACGATGGTGCGGGCGTTCATGACGATCTCGACCACGCCAACGGCGGCGAGCAGCGACGTATCCTTGTAAAGCAGGATAAACTCGCTGGTCAGCGTAGGCAGGACATTGCGGAACGTCTGCGGAATCATAACGTAGAGCAGCGTCTGGAAGGCATTCATGCCCAGGGAGCGAGCAGCCTCGTTTTGGCCCTTGGGGATCGACTGAATACCGGCACGGAAGATCTCGCACAGGTACGCAGACGAGTTCATGGCCATGACGATAACGCCCAGCACATAGTCGTCCACTTTGACACCGGCCAGCGGCAAGCCAAAGAACGCAATGTAAATCTGTAAGAACGCCGGCGTGCCGCGGATGATATTCACATAGATGCCGGCAAGACAACGAAGGATGCGCGACTTGGAAATGCGCATGAGCGACAGCGCAAAGCCAAAGGGAATAGCCAACGGAAATGCCACGAGCACGATCGAGAGCGACATAAGGAAGCCCTTAAAGACGATCGGCAGGCTCTGGACCAAAATGACCGGGTTCAAGAACAGGCGGAGGAACATATTGGAGTTCCAAGCCTCGACCCACGGCTGCTCTTTAAGGTCGGCCAAGAAGTTATCAAAAGCCGTGACGCCTTTAATGTCCACCGAGGGAATCTTGGAGATCTTCTTGGTCGAGCCGTCAGCCAAGGTGTAGGTTCCGCTAAAGGCCTCGTCGCCGCCCTCGACGGGAAACGTCACGCCGTAAACCTCGACACGGAAAAAGCCGCCGGCAGGCGCCGTCTCGCCAAAGCCGATCTTGAGCGTCTGGCCATCAGCCGTGCACGTGGGTTTCATGGGCGTACGATCCATGAGGTCCTCGCCCGAGAGCATCGTCAATCGCGTGTCATCGGTGCCAAACGTCGTGCCGTCGACAAACGTCAGCGAAAGACCGCTCAGCTCCTCGTCGGCATCGGCCTGAACTTCCCAGGTAATACGCGTCTCGGTGCCGCCGACCACAGCGCTACCCGAACCGGTGTTGGGTCGGGCGGTAATCTTTGCGGTCTCAAGCGCCTGGGCGGTCGTGGGCGCATATGCCCCCGCGCACACCAGCGCGAGCGCCACGGCCATGACGCAGGCTAGCTTTTGGAGCAAGGCAGGCAGTGGAAAACGCTGCTCTGCGGCCCCTTTGTTCAGTCGAGACAAGGTGGTTCCTATCGTAGAAGTTGCCGGCAAAACGAGACGGAAACGCTCTCCGTCAAGAGAAGCGCAAAGGCCCTCTCCGCAAAACGGAAAGGGCCCGCGCGCAATCAAGTAGCTATTTTACTTGATGTTGTACTTAGCCATGAGGGCGTCAACGGTACCGTCGTCGGTCAGGTCCTTGATGGCCTGGTTGATGTCGTCCTTGAGCTTGGTGTTGCCCTGGTTGATGGCGATGGCATACTCCTCGCCGGTGCTGACCTGCTTAACCGTATGGCAGGTGTTGAACTGCTCGGCGGTCAGCTGGCTGGCAACGGAGCGGTTGGTGACTACGGCGTCGCCCTTATCGGACTGCAGGGCGCTGAAGCACTCGGTGGCGTCCTTGTAGGGGACGATCTTGGCCTTGGGGAAGTTCTCCTGGGCAAAGGCCTCGGCGGTCGAGCCAGACTGGACGATGATGGTAGCGTCGGCGTTGTTGAGCTTCTCGCTGTAGTTGTCGGCCGTGATGTCGGTGTTATCGACCTTGGTCACGATAGCCTGATCGTCCATATAGTAGGAATCGGAGAAAGTGACTTCCTTCTCACGCTCGGGCGTGTCGGTGATAGCCGCGATGGCGACGTCATACTTGGCGCCCGAAGCAACGCCGGGGACGAGCGTGTCAAAGTCATTGTTGACATACTCGACATCCAGGCCCAGCTTGTCGCCGACAGCCTTGATGAGTTCAAGGTCAAAGCCCTGATAATCGCCGTTGTCATCCTTGTACTCAAACGGCGCGTACTCGGCAGAGGTGCCGACGGTCAGCGTACCGTCCTTGACGAGCGCGTACTCCTTGGAGCCGTCAACCTTCTCGACCTTAGCGTCGTCAGAGCTGCTGGAACCGGCATCAGAACCAGATGTGGCGTTGGACGAACCACAGCCCGCCAGAGCAAGGGCGAGCGCCATAGCACCCGTGGCGGCAAATGCGCCAAGCTTCTTCAGCTTCATAATCAGTCTCCTTCCAATGACCCCACGTGATTCAGAGGTCTGCAAAAACTGATGGTTATTATGCACCCGCTTGGAAGAATCTGCAATTAGAAAACTGATTGAAACAAACCTATAACGTGCATGGAACACTCCACTTTATCGCAGCCATTACTGCTGCAACGACCTTAACAGTTTGATTTCAGCCGCATAACCTGCAAGTTCGTTCGGTGTCTCCAGAATGAATGGCAATGCGCGCAAGCGGCCATTCGATACAATATTCTGCATAACCTGCATACCGCCGCCAAACTCTTCACTACCCAGGTAGCCCTTGCCGATGCACTCGTGGCGATCTTTATGGGCGCCGCAGGGATTCTTGGAGTCATTGATATGCACGGCGCGCAGGCGCTCGATACCCACCACACGATCGAACTCGTCGAGCACACCGTCAAGATCGTGGACGATGTCATAGCCGGCGTCATTCACATGGCAGGTGTCCAGGCAAACGCCCAACTTGGCCGACAGCTCGGGGCGCTTGTCGGCAACGCCCTCGATGATGAGCGCCAGTTCCTCAAAACTGCGGCCCACCTCGGTGCCCTTGCCGGCCATGGTCTCGAGCAGCACCGTCGTCTGCTGGCCCTCAAACATGACCTGGCACAGGGTGTCGACGATCATCTGAATGCCGGCGTCGGAGCCCTGCCCCACATGCGCGCCGGGATGGAAGTTGTAGTAGTTGCCGGGCAGCGCTTCCATGCGCCGCAGGTCCTCCGCCATGGCTTCCAGGGCAAACTCGCGCGCCCGCTCTTTGGCCGAGCAGGGGTTGTAGGTATACGGGGCATGAGCCACGAGCGGGCCAAAGTCGTTTTGCTCCATAAGCTCGCGCAGGGCCGCCACGTCATCCATGTCAAGGTCTTTCGCCTTGCCGCCGCGCGGGTTGCGCGTAAAGAATGCAAAGGTATTGGCGCCAATAGACAGCGCCGTCTTCCCCATCGCCCGATAGCCCTTCGTCGTCGAAAGATGGCACCCGATCGTCAGCATCCCCAGCTCCCCCTCATCAGTTGCGGTGAAATAGTTCCTGTTTGGCCCCTATTCTGCCGCAAACGGGAACTATTCCGCCGCAAGTTATAAAAGAGGCATCAGAGATGCGGGCCACCAAGCACTACGGCCACGGACGCCGGCGTCATGATCCCCTACGCGTCAGCGCCAAGCCCTAGAGGGCTAGACGGATTGCATCGATAATGCGCGCGCAGCGCTGTGTGGCGGCAAGGGGCATGACGGGACTCTCGAGTTTCCCCGACCGGATGAGCTGGGTCGCATGCTGGATTTCGCCGTAGAAATCATCGACCTCAAACGGGGCATTTATTTCGAGCATTCGTCCGTCGGAGTACTTCACATGGGCGAGCTCGGGGCGATGGAGGCGCTCGATTTCCAACGAGCCCCACTCGCAGGCAATCGTTAAGCGGCTTTCATATGCTGCTTTGCCGTCGCACACCATACGAATGGGTATACCGCCGACACTCATATGGATCTCATCGGCCCAATCCACGCGGCCGCCCGATACGTCACGCCAGCGAACTTCACGAGACGAAACATCGCAAGCGCCCGCAAGCAGATCCTCAAACCACCCGACCGCATAGCAGCCCATGTCATATAGACAGCCGCCCTGCAACGGATCGAGCAGATAACTCGAAGGGGGCTCACCATAATCGAGTTTTTGCACGCTTTCGATCGAAACGATACGGCCGAGCTCGCCCGACGCAAGCAAGCCCTTCACGCGAGTACGCATCGGACAAAACCGATTTTTCATCGCCTCCATAAACGGCACGCCGCACTCACGGGAAACAGAGGCGATCGCACGGGCCTCTTCTTCATTCAAAACGGCCGGCTTTTCGCACAGTACGGCCTTTCCCGCGCGCAGTGCCCGACAGACCCAATGCGCATGCATGCCATGTGGAAGAGCCAAGTAGATTGCGTCGACATCGGGGTCGGCAATCAGCGCATCATAAGCCGCATCGCCGTTATCGTCAGCCGTGGCATAACTGTGCGCGGCATCAATCGAAAACGCCCTGCAAAACTCCTCAACATGCAAAGGAGTGCGACCGGCGGCAGCCACAATCCGTGCCCCGTCCACCTCCTTGAGCGACGATGCAAATCGATACGAAATGTGTCCAGCGCCCAAAACGCCCCAACAAACCTCACGCAAATCATCACATGAATCCCGATGGCCCACGACAGCCCCCTTCAGTTGCGGTGGAATAGTTCCTGTTGGTGCCTTATTCTGCCGCAAACAGGAACTATTCCACCGCACGTTATAAAAGGGTCATGAGGAGCGCGTTTTGCCGAAGGCCTTAAGCACCGCCGTCACGGGGCCAGGCTGAAAACGGCGGCGTACGTCGTCCAAGCGACCGGGGATATCGATGTGCTGTGGGCAGTGCCGCGCGCATTTGCCGCATTTGACGCAATTGCTCACCAACTTGGGCTCGCTTGTGCGCACCGCGCTCGCCGTAAAGTACTGCGATAGACCTGTAAACCAGCTGTGCGCATAGCTTGCGTTGTAGGCGGCAAAACATCCAGGGATATTGATGCCTTTAGGACACGGCATGCAATAGCCACATCCCGTGCAGGGCACGCGATTCGATTTTTCAAACTCCGTCAGCACGTGCGCGATGGCATCGAGCTGAGTAGCTGTCATCGAATCCGACAGGGCCCGATCGGCCAACGCCGCGTTCTCATCCACTTGCGCGGTATCGGTCATACCCGATAGCAGCATCGTCACCTGGGGATGATTCCACACCCACGAAAGTCCCCAGGCGGCGGGGGTGCGCAAATGCGGATCACGGGCGCTCTCGAGCACAGCGCGGGCCCGCGGCGGCAGCTTGCCCGCCAGACGCCCGCCCAAAAGCGGCTCCATCACAAACACCGCGAGCCCGCGCTCCGCAGCCGCCATGAGTCCTGCCGTTCCCGCTTGGTAACGCTCGCCGGCATAGTTGTACTGTATCTGGCAAAAATCCCAGTCATATGCGTCAAGCATCGTCAAGAAATCCGCCGCGCTGCCGTGATACGAAAAACCAATCTGACGAATGCGCCCCGCCGCCTTTTGACGCGCGATCCAGTCCTCGATGCCCAACGCCACTACACGTTCCCACTGGGCGGGCGAGGTGATGTTGTGCATGAGGTAATAGTCGATATGGTCGGTTCGCAGCCGACGCAGTTGTTCGTCAAAGAAACGGTCAAAATCCTCTGCGCAAGCACACGAAGCGTGCGGCAGCTTAGTCGCCAGCAACACACGGTCGCGCAGCCCCAAGCGCTCAAGTGAGGCACCCACGCACGCCTCGTTACCGGGATAGAGATATGCAGTATCCAGATAATTAATCCCCTGATCCACCGCACGGGAAATGATGGCATCGGCTGTCTTCGCATCCGGACGTCCCGGCGCACCGGGAAATCTCATGCAGCCCAGACCCAGAGCGGATATTCGGTTACCACTTTTGGGGTCAACGCGGTATTGCACGGCCCCTCCCTTCGCCATCAGCGCCCCGGCAAGGCGAAACACAATGGTCACGCGGCCGAAACATCGTGGAATCGCAATCGAGAACGTATCGTAACGCAGCAGAAATCGAGCTGTCACGGCACCGCTTTAACATCAGCAAAAAGCCCGATGAAAGGAGGCGAGCGTGACCACGCGTGAGGACGCCCACCCCTACCCCGGCGAACAATACATCCTCTCGGTCGACCGTTACCAGATCGAGGTCATGGACCATCTGGACGAGCTTCCCGCCACGGGCGCCGTCATCTTCTGCACCTTCCCTAAGGTCCGCGATGGTGTCGGATACCCCGCACGCGTTTTTGCAGTCTGCCCTGCAGCGTAAGTTCCCATGCGTTTGTTCTTCTAAATTCAGCCTCCGGTGCACGCTTCATGCCCCAGCGGCATACAATCCATCAGGCGCCCCGCACGCGGGCGCCTTTTTGTGAGGAGATGATTCACATGCAGATCAACAAGGTCGCCTTTATCGGCAAGGGCGGCGTGGGCCTGCTCTACGGCAGTATGATTGCCAAGACCCTCGGCAACGATGCCGTCGAATACGTCATGGATGATGCTCGTTTCGAGCGTCACGCGAACGACGCGCTCACCATCAACGGCGAACCCTGCGAGCTCACGTCCGTCCGCGCCAGCGAGGCAACGCCTGCCGATCTGGTCATCCTGACGGTCAAGACCACCGGTCTCGACCAAGCACTCAAGACTATGGAGCGCGTCGTGGGACCCAACACGCTCATCGCCTCGCTGTGCAACGGCATCACGAGCGAGCAAAAGATTGCCGAGCGCTTTGGCTGGGAGCATACCGTCCTGGGTATCTGCCAGGGCATGGACGCCGTGTTCCTCAACGGAGAGCTCACCTTTACCAACACTGGCGAAATCCGCTTTGGCGCGGCGGCCGGTACGGATCCCGCAACCATCACCGCAATTGACGAGCTCTACACGCGCTGCGGTATTGCCCATACCGTCGAGAGCGACATTGCGCACCGCATGTGGGCCAAACTCATGCTCAACGACGGCATCAACCAGACCTGCATGGCCTACGGCGGGACCTACGGAAGCGCCACGGAGCCCGGCTCCGAGCAGCGTCGCTGCTTTGTTTCCGCCATGCGCGAAACGCTTGCGGTCGCCAACGCCGAGGGCGTTAAGCTGACCGAGGCAGACCTGACGCAGATGGTGCATCTCATCGAGGGAATCGACCCCGCCGGTATGCCCTCGATGGCTCAAGACCGCATCACAAGGCGCAAAACCGAGGTTGACGAGTTCGCGGGCACCATCTGCCGCCTCGCAGCCAAACACGATATCCAGGCGCCGCAAAACGAGTGGCTCTATCAGCGCATCCGCGATATCGAGAAAAGCTGGTAGCGCCAACGCGCTGCATTTAACAGCCTTAACAGCAAAGCCGCCGCAAGGGAACCTTTCCCCTGCGGCGGCTTTTATCTTCGTCTATGACCAGCAGCCAATCTCACGACAGTTAGCGTTGCGACTCCGGCACCACGTCCTCGTCATCGCGGCAAAGAACCACGCCCGCGCTTCCCAGCAGGGCGGCTGCGATCAGCGCGCCAGCCACGATTGGAGCAGCCCCGCATGACCCCTGCATGCCCGCAATGAGCGCAGCCATAGGACCAAGGCAACCAAGCACCAATGCGACGGCGGCAACGGCAATATCTCGAGCATTCACAAGACCACTTCCTCCACGAGAAAGACCTTATTTCTCATGAACTAGTGTGCCCCGCGCCCATATGCGCGGCGTACTGCCACGGTAAGCGCTCTGTTAGCTCAAGCATGCACAAAAAACGGGCGCCCTTACGTTGCCCAAAGGCTCGGTAAAGACGCCCGCCCGTCATGTCCTAATGGCTTACGGCAGATTACCAACCGGTATAGTAGTCGGTGGTTCCGGCTGCGCAGCCGGAGTCATAGACCTTGCACTCGCCCTTGGAGCCGGTAAACGTGGAGCCCTGAGCCTTATCGCCCGCGGCCACGACGTAGTAACCATCGGAATCGCGCCAAAAGCCCTCAGAATCCTGAGTCCACTCACCCGTGCGGTGATGGTAGAGCACGTTGCTGCTGTAATAAGTCTCGCGGCGACCGTTATAGTTATTGACGCCGCTCGAGCGCGTCAGGCCCGAGCCGTTCGCGTAATACGCAGCAGACACGTAAGGCGAGCCGGAGCCGGCGTTGCAATACGAAGCCTGAACGGCCTCAGCGGCCTCGGCTTCGGCGGCCGCAGCCTCGAGCGCCTCGCGCTTAGCATCCTCGAGCGCGGAGCGAAGCTCGTCGAGCTCGGCCGACTTCGCGTCGACCTCCTCCATCGTCAAAAGACTGCCCGCACCGTCGATACAACCTTGCAGTACAGCGCGCTCGTCATCGGTGGCATAGTCACCGTACATGTTCATGATGATCTGGGCGCGGACCTCTAGGGAATCGCGCTTGGCCCCCATCGAGGCGTTCCACTCCTGCATGGAGCCAAAGCCGTCGCCGCGATAGTCGACGGGCTGCATCAGCGTCGCCTCGGACGGCGTGGATCCGACCGTGTCGGACAGTGTTGCCGCGTGGGCATCGGTTGCGCCGGCGCCCGCCAAAAGCGCCACGGTCAGAGCGGCGGAAAGGGCGGCGGCTTTCGGTTTTCGTGAATCGATCCTCATGTAGCTGGAAACCTCCGTAGTGCGTTTTTGCTGCGTTTGAGCTGCGTGTGATTCAATCGCGCTGCATAGTACCCCGGGCAAATCGCGACCTGCGGTTTTTCTCAAAAGGTGCACGTCATTTGCGTAAAACTCACATCCTCTCAACAGGAGTTTTCCACATCTCGATTGCATAAAGCATGCCAACAACCCTGTAATAGCGCTCTCTCTATGCAAAAAAGGCGCCTGCGCAAACATTGTTCGCACAGGCGCCTTGAGCAGGCATTTTATGCAGTTATACCTATCGAGTCGCAAGGGGTCCTTGCACAAGTCGCCTTACTCGTCCAGCGCGGCAAAGGCCTGCTTCAGGTCCCAAATGATGTCCTCGGCGTTCTCGGTACCGATGGAAAGACGGATCGTGGAGGGCGTGATGTTCTGCTCGGCGAGCTCCTCGGCAGAGAGCTGGGAGTGCGTAGTCGTAGCCGGGTGCACGACGAGCGACTTGACGTCGGCCACGTTGGCGAGCAGCGAGAACACCTGCAAGTGGTCGATGAACTTCCAAGCAGCTTCCTGGCCACCCTTGATCTCGAAGGTGAAGATCGAGGCGCCGCCACGGGGGAAGTACTTCTGGTACAGCTCATGGTCGGGGTGCTCGGGCAGGCTCGGGTGGTTCACCTTGGCAACGTGGCTGTCGCCGGCAAGGAACTCAACGACCTTCTTGGTGTTCTCGACATGGCGGTCGACGCGCAGCGACAGGGTCTCGGTGCCCTGGAGCAGAATCCAGGCGTTAAACGGGCTAATGCAAGCGCCCTCGTCACGCAGCAGGATGGCGCGGACATAGGTCGCGAAGGCAGCAGGGCCGGCAGCCTCGGCAAACGAGACACCATGGTAGGAGGGGTTGGACTCGGCGATTTGCGCATACTTGCCGCTCGCCTTCCAGTCAAAGTTGCCGCCATCGACAATCACGCCACCCAGCGAGGTGCCGTGGCCGCCAATGAACTTAGTTGCGGAGTGGACGACGATGTTGGCACCATGCTCCAGCGGACGGAACAGATACGGGATGCCGAAGGTGTTGTCGACGACGACTGGCAGGCCATGCTTCTTGGCGACCTCGGAGATAGCGTCGATGTTGGGAATGTCGGAGTTGGGGTTACCGAGCGTCTCGAGGTAAATGACCGTGGTGTTGTCCTTGATGGCGCCCTCGACCTCGTCCAGGTTGTGGGCATCGACGAAGGTGGTCTCGACACCAAACTGGGAGAGCGTATGCTCCAGCAGGTTGTAGGAACCGCCGTAGATGGTCTTCTGGGCCACCACATGGTCGCCGGCCTGAGCGAGCGCCTGCAGGGTATAGGTGATGGCGGCGGCACCAGAGGCGACGGCGAGGCCGGCAACGCCACCCTCGAGCGCGGCGATGCGGTCCTCAAAGACGCCCTGGGTGGAATTGGTCAGACGACCGTAGATGTTACCGGCGTCGGCAAGGCCAAAGCGGTCGGCAGCGTGCTGGGAGTTGCGGAACACATAGCTCGTGGTCTGGTAGATAGGCACGGCGCGGGAATCGGATGCGGGATCGGCGCTCTCCTGGCCAACGTGAAGCTGCAGGGTATCGAAACCAAAGGTGTGCTCGGGGTTGTTGATAAACTGGCTCATGATGATCTCCTTGATCGAACAAAAGTAATAAGCGTAAGAGAAGTAAGTCGCTGTCTCCTGATCACGCCGACGGGCGCAAACAGGAGCCCGGCATTCGTCTTGGTAAGCAATTCATATGCGGGCCTCCTTTCGCATCCCGGTTCCGTGGTTGGCTTAATTACCTACCGCCTTTGTGTGTTTTGAATAGTACGAGCATCGTCTCCCCGGGTCAATCACTTAAAAGCGCTAACCTGTTATCTGTTTTTTAGATAGCTATCGAAAGGACGGGCGCCGATGACCCTCCAACAGCTTCGCTTTTTGATCGCCGTGGCAGAGTCCGGCTCAATCAACGCCGCAGCCCAGCGCCTCTATACCGCTCAGTCCAACATCTCAAACGCCGTCAAAAGCCTGGAACAGGAGCTCCATCTGGAGATCTTTACGCGCTCCAGCCGCGGCGTCACGCTCACCAACGACGGCACCGAGCTTTTGGGCTATTCGCGCCAGGTCGTAGAGCAGGCCGACATGCTCGAGGCACGCTACGAGGACGGCGGCACCCCGCAAGCCCGCCTCGCCATTTCCGCCCAGCACTACGCCTTTTCGGTCGAGGCCTTTGTCAACGTGGTCGAGCGCTGCCGCGACAGCAAGTTCGAGTTCATCATGCGCGAGACCACCACATCGCAGATCATCGATGACGTCCGTGCGTTTCGCAGCGATATCGGCATTCTGTATCTGGATGACTTTAACGCCCGCGTTCTGCAGAAGGCCTTCGCCGATGCCCGTGCAAGCTTCCATCCCCTATTCGACGCGACGGTCCACGTCTTCGTTAGCGAGCGCCACCCACTCGCACGCCGCCCCCAGCTGTCCCTTGCCGACCTCACGCCCTATACGCGCTACAGCTTTGAGCAGGGAACCTCAAACTCCTTCTATTACGCCGAGGAACCTTTTAGCTATATCCCTTGCGACCGCAACATACGAATCTCGGACCGCGGAACACTTACTAACTTACTTATCACGTCGAACGGTTACACCCTGTCGACCGGCGTCCTCTCCAATGAAATGCAATGGGGTATGGCATCGATCCCGTTAGCAGACGCCCCAACGATGCGCGTAGGCTATATCATGCACGACGAGCGCAAGCCCTCTCCCCTCTTGCAGCAATACCTCGACGAGCTCAACCGCATCATCCATGCCAACTAACTGTCGGAAGACGGGGTAGAAATCGTAGATTGCTAGCCCCCGGCGGGCATGGCGCTACAATGGTCACTCACACGAAACGTACCCAACGAAAGGAACCATGTGAAGGTCATCATCTATACCGACGGCTCGGCCCGATCAAATCCGGGACGCGGTGGCTACGGCGCCGTGCTCACATACACCAACCCCGCCGGCAAGACCTTCACCTCCGAGCTTTCGCGCGGCTACGCTAAGACCACCAACAACCGCATGGAACTCATGGCCGTCATCGTGGCGCTCGAGGCGCTCAACCGCCCCTGCGATGTCGAAGTCCATTCCGATTCGCAGTACGTTGTTAACGCCTTCAACAAGCACTGGATCGACGGCTGGAAAAAACGCGGCTGGAAGACCGCCAACAAGCAGCCCGTTAAGAACCGCGATCTGTGGGAGCGCCTACTCTCCGCAAAGAGCAAGCACAAGGTGGAGTTCATCTGGGTTAAGGGCCACGCCGGCCATGAGCTCAATGAGCGCTGCGACGAGCTTGCCACCACGGCGGCCGACGGCAGCAACCTCGATATCGACACCGGCTTTAACGAGAGCGACCTGTAACGGCGTTTTCGCACGCTATTTCCTGCCCCCTCGCGCTACACTCATCCTGTAAACCGAACGGCACGAGGGGGATATATGCTGCGTATAGCGACCATCGGCACATCCATGATTACCGACGACTTTATCCAGGTCGTCAACGCCAACGACCAAGCCGCGTTTGTGGGCACGCTCTCGCGCGATGCAGATCGCGGCGCCGCCTTCACCACTAAGCACGGCGGCGAGCGTTACTTCACCGCGCTTGACGAGCTTGCGTCCGCTGCCGACGTCGACGCCGTCTACATCGGCAGCCCCAATGCGCTCCACTACGAGCAGGCGCTCGCCTGTATCGCCGGCGGCAAGCACGTTATCGTCGAAAAGCCCTTTTGTGCCACCGAGGCGCAGGCGCTCGAGGTCTTTCGCGCAGCCGAGGCGGCGGGCGTCGTAGCCCTCGAGGCCATGCGCCCGCTCCATGACCCCGCTTTCCACGCCGTCGAGGACGCCCTGGGCGAGATTGCGCCCATTCGTCGTGCATCGTTGCGCTTTGGCAAGTATTCTTCGCGCTACAACGAGGTTCTCGCGGGGCGCGCCACCAATATCTTTGACTGCAATATGGCATCGGGTTCCCTCATGGACATCGGCGTCTACACCGTCGAGCCCATGGTCGAGATTTTCGGCATGCCCTCCGGCCTTACGAGCATGGCTACTCTGCTCGACCCCGCCACGCGACAGCTCACGCACGGCCCCATCGACGGTTGCGGTTCCATCCTCGCCAGCTACGGCGGTGGCCGTATCTCCGTCGAGCTTGCGCACTCCAAAATTACGAATGACCTGCTGCCCTCGCAGATTGAAGGCGAGCGTGGCACTATCCAGATCGACCATCTGTCCACGCCCCGCAACGTCCGCATCGACTATCGCGGCGACGTCGTACGCGGCTCGGCGACCGAGGTACCGCGCGAACAGGGCGACAACGGCCGCGTGCTCGACCTTCCCAAATCGAGCAACACCATGGAATACGAACTCACAGACTTTATCACCGCCATCGGCGGTATCGATAACGTTAAGGAAGAGATTTGGGAGACCCCGGCGGGACGCCACGAGCTCGGACACTACCGCGATGTCACGCTCGTCTCACTGCGCATCATGGATGCCGTACGCCAGCAGGCCGGCATTACCTTCCCGGCCGACGCAGACAAGCAGGCCTAGCGATGAGCTTCTTCGATACGTTCTTCTCCAGCGTCGCCGGCGGCAGCCGCGAACCCCAAAAGCTCTCTGGCGTCGAGCTCGAGCTGCGCCGCAGGCTCACCGTGCTCGCAAGCGACGAGGCCACTCAAGACGCCCCGCAGCGCTATTTCCTGCGGTGGGAGGGGCAAGTCCAGGGCGTCGGTTTCCGCTTCACCAACACCAACCTCGCACAGGCGCGCTCCCTCACCGGCTGGGTGCGCAATATGGAAGACGGCTCGGTTGAGATGGAGCTACAGGGCACGCCGGCAAACATCGTGTCTCTGCTCGAGGCGCTTCATGCCTCCTATGAGCGCATGGGGACACGTTTTCGCCTTGTAGACGCCCAAGCTCGCACCCCGCTTGCCAACGAGGATAGTTTTAGCCCTCGCTATTAGTATTGTGTTCTAAATAAGGTATCATTTGCTTCATGCCGTTTACAGAAAAGAGGCGAGGCGCATGGCGGTGCAAAGAAGGAATACCAGGCAGCGAAAGCTGGTTCTTGACGCTGTGCGCCAAAGCTATAACCATCCCACCGCCGACGAAATCTACAATGTCGTACGCGAACAGGATGACAAGATCAGCCGCGGCACGGTCTACCGCAACCTCAATCTCTTAGCCGACGCCGGCGAGATTCTCTCTATTAAGACGCCGGGCGGCAGCCGCTTCGATCGCACCATCGAGCCGCACGCACATATCATCTGCACCTCGTGCAGCCGCGTCATCGACGTGCCGCTCCCCTTCGATGCCCAGCTCGACGCCAGGGCATCCGAACAAATCGGATGGAGCGTCAGCTCGCACTACACCATCTTTGAGGGACTCTGCCCCGACTGCCGGTAGCCTTTGGGGCATGCCTGCAAATCTACTTTCCCATCCGTTACAGCAAACAGTACATTTCTAGGCATGTCCCGAAAACCTACTCGGCGAGCAGGCGGCGCAGTTCTTCTTCGACCGTGTGCACGTAACGGACGCGATCGTTGATACCGCGCATGGTGGGGTTGCAGCTCTCCATCAGATAGGGATGGCCCACGACGTTGAGCATGTCGCGATCGTTCTCATTGTCGCCAAATGCCATCATCTCATCGGGCGAAATCCCCAGGACACGACCGTAATCGGCAAGCGCGGAGCCCTTGCCCGAACCGAAACCGATAAGGTCCGTCCATGCGGTTCCTGACGTCATCACATTGACACGGTCGCCAAAGAGGCGCTCGAAATACTCCCGGGCCGCCGGATAATCCACCTCGGGCGTCTGGAAGCCAATCTTAATGACATCCTCGTCGATGTCCTCGGGACGGTCGACCACCGCCACATCGCAGTGGACCACATAGCGCAAATGGTCGACGAACGCATCGTTGCCGCTCATAGTGTAGATGTGCCCCTCACACGAAAGGGTCATGTCGGTATGGGGATACGCAACCACGGTATTCGCGATAACCATAGCAAGGCTACGCTCCATGGAACGCTTGACGACGGCACGCCCCTCGCTCATCACCAGGGTTCCGTTTTCGCATACATAGGCGAGCTCATCGGCCACCGGGGCAAACAGGTAGCGCAAGCTCGCATATTGACGGCCACTCGCCGGCATAAACACGATACCACGACGATGCAGCTCATCGATAAGCTCAAAGGCCTCGGAACGCAGCTCGCGCTCCCCCGGATGCAGCAACGTGCCGTCCAAATCGCATGCAATCAGTTTGATTCCCTCAAGACCCATATGCTTCCCCCAAAGCCTCATATCAACAGCAAGACGGACCTTGATCGGTCGCCCCTCAAAGCCCGTCTTGCGCATACGCGCGCTTAGCCGCGCGCCTTTTTTACGATGGTAAAGTCGGGAGCCATGCTCACGACGACCTCCGCCGCACTCGACGCAAAGCGCCGGTCCGCATCGAGTTCACGGGTAACCAGCGAGAGCCGAACACCCTCGACACCCCGGAGCATGCGGCCCAAAACAGGCTGCACCGGCGTATACATGCGCACAGTATGCTCGTCCGAGTCGCCCCGGAAGAGCGGCGCATGCATGTTGCCGATCTCCCAGCACGAATGCGCGAGCGCAATCGGGTCCATGCGGTCAACTTCGACCAAATAAACCTCGGCGCTGCGCAAGCGCACGACAACCGCCACGGGCACCATGCCCGAACGGTCAATGGCGAGCACGTCGCCGTCGGCAAGACGACCGCCGTCGGCAGTATCCAGCCGAACATCGACCGTGCGCCCCAGCTCCGTCACGCCCACAAACGCGTATGCATCAGCCTGGTCCCAATCGAGCAGTAGCTCGTCAACTTCAAAGACGCCGCCCAACTTCCGGCGAAGCAGGAGTTCATAGGACGGATCGTTGAGATTTCCCAAGCATGTCGTCGAAACCAAGCGTTCAGGCATACTCTAACCCTCGACCTCGACGAGCTCGATATCAAAGTTGAGGTCCTTACCGGCCAGCTCGTGGTTGGCGTCGAGCGTCACGGCCTCGGGCGTTACATCGATGACCACGGCGGGGACGGGCATACCGCTCGGCGTGGACAGGAAGAGCTTCATGCCCTTCTCGATCTGCTCGATGTTGGGAACCTGTTCGGCCGGGAAGGTCAGAACCATCTCGGGATTGTGCTCGCCGTAGGCATCGGCAGCAGGAATGTGCACGGTCTTCTTCTCACCCACCTGCATGTCGACAACAGCGGCGTCGAAGCCCTTGATCATCTGGCCGGCGCCGCAGGTGAACTCCAGCGGCTCGCCGCGATCGTAGGAGCTATCGAACTGCGTGCCGTCGTCGAGCGTGCCGCGATAATGAGTCTTGACCTTCTTGCCCTGGTTGGACATGGAAACCTCCGTGATAAGGGCGGCGCACAACACGGGCCGCCATGAACATATGGCGCTAACTATACCCTAGTCATACAATTTGAAGACAGTTTGCAAAGAAACGCTGCAACCGGAGGAACCATGGCATATCCCGTATTTGACCTACACTGCGACACCGCCGACCGAATCGGCTGGGCCACGCTCGATCTCGACCTGCGCTTTACCGCCGGCACCGACGGTTATTTCCCCGGCGACGAAACGCATCCGCAAGATTTCGACCTCATCAAGGGTAACGCCTGCGCCATCTCGCTCGCAAAGATCGGCAACACGCCGTGGGCACAGTGCTTCGCTACGTTTGTCCCCGACGAGATCCCCACCGCCCACGCCGCGCGCTTCCAGGCGCAAATCATGGCGCATATGAGCGGCCAGGCAATGCTCAACCACGACCGCATGGTCAACGTGCGCAGCGCCGCAGACATTCGCCCCGCTCTCAAGGACGGCAAGATCGCCTGTATCCACACCATCGAAAACGCCACGTTCTTTGCCGAGGACCCCGCGCTGATCGAGGTGCTCAAGAGCCTGGGCGTGCTTATGTCGTCACTCAGCTGGAACGCGCAGGGACCGCTCGCGAGCGGCCACGACACCCACGCCGGCCTTACCGCCGCCGGCGTCGAGGCACTTACGCAAATGGAGCACGCCGGCATGGTACTCGACGTCTCCCACCTCAACGATGAGTGCTTTGACGAGGTTGTCGTCCACGCCACGCGCCCCTTCGTCGCCAGCCACTCCAACTCCCGTGCGGTTTGCGGCGTCAAGCGCAACCTTACCGACGACCAGTTCCGTACCATTCGCGACATGGGCGGCATCGTCGGCCTCAACTACTGCAGCGAGTTCCTTTCCAACGACGCAACCGACAAAACCGCCGCAGACGTCACCTTCGACCAGCTGGCGGCACATATCGAGCACTGGCTCGACCTGGGCGGCGAGGACGCCATCGCGCTCGGCGGCGACTGGGACGGTGCCACGGTGCCCGCTTTCCTCTCCGATGCCAGCAAGATGCCCGAATTCCAGAACATGCTCTCCAAGCACTTTGGCAAGACCGTGATGCAAAAGCTCTGCAGCGACAACGCGCTTGCCTTCTTTGAGCGCTATTAATTTCACATCCCTTGAGCGGGCCGGCATGCCGAACGGTCGACATGCCGGCCCGTCCCCAATCCAAAGGACCGCTTTTGACGCAGCAGTTTACGATTTCCGTATCCCGACCGGATGGGACGCCCATCCCCGTCGTCGTTACCAAAAAGCGCGTCAAGAACTTCAACCTACGCGTCACATCGAGCGGCGAGGTCCACGCCAGCGCACCGCTCGGCGCCAGCCGCGAGCGTATCGAAGCGTTTGTGAAGCGCAACAGCGCCTGGATTATCAGCCGACTTGCCCAGCGCGAGCAACGCCAGACGACGGCGCGAGAGCCGCTCAGCCCCTCGTCCATCATTGCGCTTTGGGGCAAACCCATCACCGTTCAGGATGCACTCGACCACAACTTTGAGCCCCCCGCACCGCGGCCCAAACAAGCCACGTTCGCAAGCTTTATGGGTACCGACGAACCAAGTGGGTGCACGCAGGCAAAGCAGCGCACAGCCCTCGACGGCCTAACGCCCAAAGAGCTCCAGACCCACATCGACCAGCTCTATACGTCCGAAGTCACATCGGCGCTGCGCGATATGGTGCGCGCGTACGAAATCGCAATGGGTGTCGCCGTTTCCCGCGTTTCCGTGCGCAGCATGAAAACGCGCTGGGGATCATGCACGCCCAAAACCTGCGCCATTCGCATCGCACGAGAACTTGCCGCCTACCCCGTCGAGTGCCTTGACATGGTTGTCGCCCACGAGCTCGTCCACCTGCTCGAACCGAGCCACAATCATCGGTTTCACGCGCTGCTCGACACGTACTGCCCCAACAACAGGGCTCTGTCGCAGCGGCTCAAAAAACCGCCCGCCAACGAGCTCTAGAGTCGGTTAGCGCACACGCTCGATCTCGACACCGCAGCTTGCCAGGGGAAGACCGACGGGCGCCCAAGGCTTATCGAGCTTAACGTGCACGCCAAGCAGCAGGGGGTAACGACGCAGCAGCATCTGGGCCACACCCTCGGCTGCAGCCTCGATGAGTTTAAACGTATGCTCGCGCAGATAGCCATCGACATCGTGGCACACCGAGCCGTAGTCAATCGAGGCGTCCAGGTTATCGTGCTCCCCCGCTGCACGCAGGTCGGCATAGAGCACCAAGGACACGATGAACTTCTGGCCCAGCGCGTTCTCTTCGGGATATACGCCGTGGTTAGCAAAGACCTCGAGACCGTCGATAGTAATGCGGTCGGCATGGCGAAGATCGTCATAGCTCACGTGGGGAACCGCCGTTGCGGTGGATATTTCGCCCCTTCCACGGCGGGCGAGCTCGGCGCCTTCAGTCTTGGTTGCATTCTCGGGCAGTTTCTTGTTGCTCATCGCGATCGTCTCCTTCGCTTAGAACCCCGACCGCGCAAACTAACTACACGCGAATCGACAGGTTCTTTTTATCATCGCTCCAGTTGCAAGCATTGCGCGCGGGGCATGCAAAGCAGGCGCGCGACGCTTTGTCGGCTGCATAGAGCAGACGCTCAAGCGGTTGGCTGTTCACGCGCAGCTTTCGATGGCCCAGAATGGCTGTCTTAATGGCTGCGGCATCGGCCGGCTCAAACGCCACGTCATCGGGCATGCCGCCGAGAATCGCATCAGCGACGCGTTCGCTTGCAACATCATGGGATATACCCGATTCATACTGTTCATCTTTGCCGATATCGTGAAGAAGTGCCGTGGCGTAGATGACCTCGCGGTCAAATTTGAGCTGTTCCTCAAGATTCTTGATCCACATAATGCGAGCGACATCGAGAAGATGATCAATACCGTGGCGGCAGAAGATGCGCCCCGATTCCAACTGCGCAATGTTGCCCAGATGCCGCCGGAACAGCCCGTTGGCACAAATGTAATCAATGCGAGGCATGGCACCAAAGGGAGCCAAGCCCGAAGCCATAAAGCCGCGACGCGACGTCCCCTCATCGGTCCTCGATGCAAAGTCGTTGACGACTCTCATGGTTAGCGGCCCAGCATCCTGAAGAAACGCTCCTCGAGCGCGGGATCGGTCTCAAAGACGCCGCGGCGAGCGAGCGTCGCGGTCTTGGTGCCAGGCTTTTGCACGCCGCGCATGGTCATGCACATATGCTCGGCTTCCATGAGCACAATCGCTCCCTGGGGAGCGAGATAATCCATGAGAGCGTCGGCAACCTGCGCACACAGCTGCTCCTGCAGCTGCAGACGACGGGCGTAGACCTCTACCGTGCGGGCGAGCTTGGAAAGCCCTGCGACACGGCCGTTGGGGATATAGCCAATGGCGGCCTTGCCATAAAACGGCAGCAGATGGTGCTCGCACAGCGAGTAGAACGTGATGTCGCGCTCGATAACCAAATCGTTCGAAGCGACGGCAAAGGTTTTGGACAGGTGCTCCTCGGCACTCTGGTCCATACCGCCGGCGATCTCACCATACATACGGGCAACGCGCGCCGGGGTCTCCAGCAGGCCCTCACGAGTTGGGTCCTCGCCTATGCCCTCAAGCAACAGCTTAATGGCGGCCTCGACTTTTTCCTGATCGACCATCTGGGCCTCACTTTTCCGATTTTGCGTTCGCGCTATGGTACCACGCCCTTTGGCATCGGCCACAAGCTACATAGTATGGGTCGAATAGACCGGATCGTCCCGCCAAAGCTCCACAGCGTCGCAAAGCGCAACGCCCTCGCGCACAGCACGGGCGCACGTGGCGTTCATATCAATCACGCGCTGATTGCTCGAGCCCCTAAAGCGCAATGAGATATCGTACAGATCCTGAACAAACGGGCCGTCCACCAACATGTCGAGGCAGGCCAGGATACGGTCCGTCACCTCGGTATGATGACGGCCACCCGGCATAAGCTCCTCGAGCACGTCGCCGGTAAAGCACCAAATGGTCTTGCCCGACCCCGCGGGATAGGCCGCACGCACGCGTTCGATAAAGTCAACAAGCCCCGCCTGATTCTCGGGCTCCATAGGCTCGCCGCCCAGAATCGTCAGGCCATCGATAAAGGGATGGTCGAGGCTCTCGATAATCTTGTCCTCGACGGCGCGATCGAACGGCTCGCCCGCAGCAAAGTCCCACGCGACAGAGTTAAAGCAGTTCTTGCACCCACGACGGCACCCGCTCACAAACAGAGAAGTACGAACGCCTTCCCCATCAGCAATGTCGAAATACTTAATGTTCGCGTAATTCATAGGTAACTCTCCCGGGAGGTCGGGACATATCATCCCGTCCTCAAACATTCTCGGCCTGCGGCCTGCGAAACTGCGGGCGGGACGATATGTCCCGGCCTCATGCAAAGGGTAACTCAATGAACGAAGCGAACATCGAGCATAGGGTTCGAGATCTAATAAAAACTGGGTTGCGGCTCAACCGCCATCGCAAGTAAATCGCAGCTGCAGCTCGAATTATCTCCGCTAAGAACTTCGAGGAGTGAGCAGACCGCATGCCGCATCTCAGCTACGTCAACTTGGCTGAGCCGAGAGGGCCGCTTGGGCTTTTGCTCGATATGAGTTCCACACGCAAAGAAGGCCACTTAATGTGGCCTTCGTCTTGCGCAGGACTGTCCGAAATAGCGAGCAAAAGCCCAAGCGGCCCTCCCGGCTCAGCCCCGGAGCGGTATTAGAGATGCAGCACGCGGTCGCGGATTTCCTCGGTTCGGCCCTGGTTCCAGAACTGGGTACCGATGTAGCCGCACGTGCGACGGGCAACATTCATCTTCTCCTGATCGCGGTTGCCGCAGTTGGGGCACTCCCACACCAGCTTGCCGTCATCCTCCACGATCTTGATCTCGCCATCGTAGCCGCACACCTGACAGTAGTCGGACTTGGTGTTCAACTCGGCGTACATGATGTTGTCGTAGATGAACTGCAGCACGCTCATGACGGCTTCCAGATTGTCCTGCATGTTGGGCACTTCCACATAGCTGATGGCACCGCCCGGAGACAGCTTCTGGAAGTCGCTCTCAAACTTCAGCTTGGTGAAGGCGTCGATGTGCTCGGAGACATGGACATGGTAGCTGTTGGTGATATAGTTCTTGTCCGTGATGCCCTTCACGATGCCAAAGCGCTTTTGCAGGCACTTGGCAAACTTGTAGGTGGTGGATTCCAGCGGGGTGCCGTAGAGGGAGTAGTCCATGTTCTCGGCTTTCTTCCACGCGTTGCACTTGTCGTTCATGTGCTGCATCACACTTAATGCAAAGGGCTTGGCACCGGCATCGGTGTGGCTCTTGCCGGTCATATACTTCACGCACTCATACAGACCAGCGTAGCCCAGGCTGATGGTGGAGTAGCCGCCGAAGAGCAGCTTGTCGATCTTCTCGCCCTTCTTGAGGCG
>UQUL01000024.1 GCA_900544235.1 uncultured Collinsella sp. | reverse complement strand
TCGAGCGCAACGAAATCCGACTCGGACGTCCTGGGCACGGCAAGTGCCGTACCGGTATAGGTCACACCATCGGAATCCTGCGCCGACACGGCCTGCGTAGCTCGCGCGGCAACCAGATACGGTAGAGCCGTCTCGATTTTCTGCAGGCCCTTGGAGGCACTTTTGGCAAACTTGTTGCGCGTTTTAATGATCTCGATTCCCGTGTCGACCATATCGCCCGCGGCAAGCTCGGCACCCGGAATAAGGATGGCGACCAAGCCGGTACCGATCGTGGCAAACCCCGCCAGGCCCAAACTCAAAATGCTCGCATCCACCACCGTCGCAGCCGTGTGATAGGACGACACCACATTGGCGCCTGCCAGCGCGCCGCTATCGGCAGCCACTTGGGTGTCCCCCGCGCGCGACATGCTCCATATCGCCGCCGTCGACGAAAACAGCAGCGTGAGCACCACCAAGATGACCACCGCAGAGGAGAGCGTGGTATAGGCACCGTCTTCGATAAACAGGTCGATCCCGGCTCGACCCATAAAGCCGCCTCGCTTGCAGCGAGCACGCGGTCGGCAACGGCACGCAAGCCCCCTCGTCACCTTCAGCAGGCAGCGCTTAATCCCATGCAGCAATCCATGAATCATAGTCTCCCTCCAGCCACTCGGGACGCGATCGATACGAGACGTCGACCTTAAGCTCGACATAGCCGTCTTGGCCTGCGCTACCCATAGCCTGCGCAAACGCACCGATCACGGGCAGCGGTTTAACCTCGCCGGTAACGGAAACGGACGAGACGCCGCCCGCGCCGGCCCGACCAAGCTCGATATCCCACGACAGCGGTCCGCCGGCATGAAAAATCGAAACGTCGGGAACCGCGGCAAGACGGCGGCGGGCGAACTCCTTAAGGTCCTCGTCATCCCCCACCGTCGTCGTGGTCATAAGCCGCGCGGTCTCGGCGGCGGCAGACTCCATGACAGCGCGCGTGTAGAGCAGGCACACCGGCTGCAGCGCCAACAGGACGAGCGTCAGAAACGTCGGCAGCAGGAATGCCGCCTCGACCGTAGACTGCGCCCGGTCCTCGCGCATGGCATCAATACAGCACGATGTCCTTAGCACCCGCAGCAGCGTCGACAACCGATGTCGAGGCGACGCCGTGAGATGCCGCCCGATCGACCAGCGCCGCCAAGCGCCCATCGACACCGGCACGCCAAAGCCCGGCGATCGCCAGCACGATGGAAAGCAGCGCCACCGTGACGATGGCGTATTCGACCGTTGCCTGGGCAGATTCCTCACGCAGGACGTCATGCATTTCACAGTCCCTCCTTTGAGTTCGTTGTCTGCGGGGTCAGGCGGACCACGCGCAGGCGACACGAAGCATCGCCAGTATCCGCGGTAACCGTCACCATATCGACCCAGCCGCGTCCGTCGCGCACAATGGCGCTCCACACGTTGCCCTTGATGTCGAGATAGCCGCTCAGAGCTAGTTGCGCCGTGGGTACTTCGCGATAGGCACGCAGCATATCCGTCGCCGCTTCGGTCATCGGTCGGCACTCGGACCATGCGAGACGAACAGCGACGGCATTGTTTGCAGATGAACCCGTTGCAGTGCCTGCTCGCTCGTCGAGTGCTTGCAAGAACGTTTGCGCCGTGACGGCGGCATTCGCATCGTCCGTGTCTCGCGCATCGTCTTTTTGAGACGTCGCAGCCGAACCCGAACCCGCATCCGCGGCAACCCCTAAGCGTTGTTGCCGTGCTGCGTTAAGCCCCCAAACCGCCACTGCCACCGCCACGGCTGCGCAGGCGAGCACCAGCAACGCGCCGACGGGACGGGTGCCCTCTACAGGCTGTTGATGCCCTCGCTGATAGCGCTCCATAGATCTTGTACCTTGCCCTTAAATGCGACGATGGCAATGATGGCGATCACCACGAGCACACCGACCAGGATGGCGTACTCGGTGGTGCCCTGCGCGCTCTCCTCCCGCAGCAGTTCTTCGGCACGCTGACGAACATGTGCCGCCCGGCAATACGCCCAGCTCCAGGCCTTGCTAGCAACGTCAGTCATCGTATTCATGTATTCCTCCCTACAACATCCCGCCTGCTCCCAGCAGCGGGCCCAATATGGATAGAAGCAACGCCGGCAAGATGAGCGTGCCGGTGGGAATCAGCAGCTTGACCGGCGCGCGCTCGATCTCGCGCTCGACTGCAGCGCGATGGGCCGCGCGAATCTCGCGACTTTGAGCCGCCAGCGTCTCGGCAAGCGGGGCACCGAGGGCAAGCGCCTGCCCCGCTGTAATGGCAAAGGTCTCGAGCGCCCGCACATCCAGGTCGCGCGCGGCCGCCAGAAGCTCGTCCTCGCGCGTCCCCACGCCCACCTGCCACGCCATGCAGGCTCGCTCAAGGCGGAGCGCCAACGTCGATCGGCGATTGGCGCAAAAAACCTCAAGCGCCGCATCGAACGAAAGGCCGGCCGAAAGCCCCAGACGCACCACGTCGATCATCTCGGATACCTCGCCAAGCGACACCTGCGCCGTACCGCCCGTGCCGAGCATGCCCTTCAACCGTGCTACCAGGGCATCGGTCACCGATTGGGCGGCCGTAACAACCAGCAGCGTCTCGCGTTTGCAGGCCTGGGCGATCTTGCATGCGTCCGCACGCTCCAAACCCGTCACGATAAACACACTGAGCGCGCACAGGCACGCCGCGACCCCGACCAAGACGCTCATAACTCCACCCGCATAATGCGCCGGATAACGACCAGCGCGACGGCATTGAGGGCAAGGCCCAGCACCACGGCACCGGCACCCGCCGGCGTTGCGAGGCCACGGCGAAAGTCAGCCGAAAGCAGCGCCAGCACCGCGCACATACCCGCCGGCATCGCCGAGACCATGTGTGCCGACATACGAGCCTGCGATGTCTTGACGTCCAGGCGGCGCTTGAGCTCAATGCGCTCTCCCACCATGCTCGACGCCTCGGATAACAGCTCGGCAAGCGGAGCACCGGTTCGCTGCGACACCTTGAGCGCCAAGGTGACAAGCGAAAGGCCGGGGGCATCGATACGGTCGAGCAGGTCATCCAGCGCATCAGTCGCCGAGACGCCGCAGTCGATCGCCGCCGCCACGCGCAAAAACTCGGCATGCACCGGCTCTTGCGCGTGAGTTCCCACAAACCTCATGCCCTGGGCCAGCGAATGGCCCGAGGCGAGTGACATGGAGAGCGCCGTAAAGGCCTCGGGCATGGCTTCTTCCACATCGTGTTGCTCGCGGCGACGGTCGAAAGTGTCGCGAGCGGCGCCTACACCAAACGGCGCGAGCAGCCCCAGGACAAAGCCGATAGGCGACAGCGATACGATGGTCAGGGCAATGCCGCAGACGCCACTCGACAGCAGCAAGCATGCCAGGCGCGCCTCGTCATCCTCGATGACAAGGCCAAGGCGATGTGCTGGAACTAGCGCCACCCAGGAGCGGGCGATCTTTTTTAGCAGGTCGTTATCTACCAACTCACGCGGGAGCTTCTCGACCACCGACTCAAGCGCATGGCTGACCAGCTCCGCCGGCGGCACGCGCGGCGCACGAGGCTCCGCCCCACACGCCAGCGCGGCAGAAAGCCCCGTCAAGCCCCCTACGACGAGGGGCACAACGATCTCCACTCGTCCACCTCCTCTTGCGTGAGCGTTCCCGAGCGCAGGCCCTCTGCGATAAACGGAGGCTCGCGATCGAGTGTCCAGGTGCGCGTGGCGGCATCAAACGTCACGTAGCGCTCAAGCTCCACGCCGCCCGACGCGCCACGTCGCACCCCCGAATAGGAGGACACGAAACGCCTGCCGTCCGAATGGCGCTCGGACATCACGATGCCGTCGAGCGCCATGGCGATTTGCTCCTCGATAAGCTCGCTCGGTAGATCGATGCCATAGCGCGCAAGCAGCGTCAAACGCACCACGGTCTCCTGTTCGGTGCCCGCATGAAGCGTGGTGAGCGACCCATCGTGTCCGGTGTTCATGGCCTGCAGCATGTCGCAACATTCCGCACCGCGCACCTCGCCCACCACAATACGGTCGGGACGCATGCGCAGGGCGTTAGTCACCAAATCGCGAATCGTTACCGCGCCCTCGCCCTCAATTGAAGCCTCGCGCGCCTCCAGGCGAACCACATGCGGGTGATGCGCAAACTTGAGCTCGGCGGAGTCCTCGATCGTCACGATGCGCTCGCCGGTGGATATCTCGCACGATAGCGCGTTGAGCAGCGTGGTCTTGCCCGACCCCGTGCCACCTGCAACCGCCAAATCCTGGCGCAGCGATACCGCGCACGAAAGCAGCTGTGCATACCAAAGCGGTAGCGACCCCAGGCTCACAAGCTCGTCCAGCGAACAGATGCGGTCCGAGAACTTGCGGATGGTGAGAATCGGCCCATCGATCGCCACAGGCGGGATCACCGCGTTGACGCGATATCCCGTCTTGAGGCGTGCGTTGACGATGGGGCTGCGCTCGTCGATGCGCCTGCCCAGCGGCGAGATGATGCGGTCGATGAGCACGCGGATTTGCTCGTCATCCTCAAACGCATGCTCGATGGGATATAAGACGCCGCCGCGCTCAAAGAAAGCCGATCGGCAGCCGTTGACCATGATCTCGGTGACGGTGTCGTCCTCGATGAGCGGCTGCAGTGGGCCCAGTCCCACCACGTCATCCAAGATCTCGTCGATGATGGTCTCGCGCTCGGGCGTCGCCAGGTCGGTCGGCTCCTCCACGTTGAGCGCTGCCTCCACCGCGGGACGCAATTCCGAGCGGGCGAGCGCCGGATCGATGTATGCGCTGATACGCGCCACCTCGTCATAGCCCATGCGGTCCATCACGGCGCGTTTGGTGCGGCGCTTGACGGCACGGTGGCGCCCCACATCAACAGGCGCTGCCGCCGCGGCCGCACCGGCTTCCTTAATCCTTGTTTGCAAGCTCATCGCAAATCACCCTCGCGCGACCAGGGAAGACGGATACGTGGGCGCTCGGCGCGCGTCGCGCGGTCGGTGACCATGTCACTCCAGGGACCGACGGCGCAGCCCAGCTCCACGAGCATCTCGCGCGTGGCCTCGCGCACGCTGGTCGCAAAAGCGCTGGTCTGCCCCACTGCCTCATCAGCGCGCCCAAACGCCATGAGCGCGGCGAGATCCTGCCCGCCATCGGCGATACGAATCTTGGAGCTCAACGCACAGGCAATCTCAAAGCGCATGGCGACGTCCTCGTCTGCCCCGCGCGCACCGAACCGGTTGAACACGGCGCTCATGCGCGTGCGCGGCACACCTACTCGACTTGCCAGTTCAATGACGCGCGACGCCGATGTCGCGGACGACACCGCAGCATCGCCAACGATCAGGCAACGGTCGCTCGCCGCCACCGCAGCCGCCACGGCGTCGCCCCAAAAGACCGAGGTATCGATAAAGACCACGTCGGATTCGCGACGCAGAACATCAAGCAGTAGCTCCACCGGACATGCCATGAGCTCGGCTTGCTCGGGCGCCGCGACGGGACCCCAGAGCGTAACGCCCGGCGCCACGCGCATCGATGCGGCCACGATATCCGGCTCGGCAAGCGCGCCCGCCACCGACGGCTCGATAAGTGCCGCCATATCGCGCGGAGCATCGACGCCTAACAAGTCGTAAAGGTTTCCAAACATCAGGTCCAGGTCGAGCACGGCGGCACGCAAGCCCAACAGCGACGATGTGTGTGCCATGGTGGCAATGATCGTCGACTTGCCGCAACCGCCCGAACCCGAAATGGCGCAGATGACCGGAGCTCGATGCTGCGGAGCGGCAGCGTCTGCCGGCGGCATCGGAGGCGGCGGGGCGGGCGTCGGTGACAGCGTCCCCGTCTCCCCCGCCGCAACCACACGCTGCGTCCAAGCCGGCATGGCAGCTTGTTCGGTCTGCGAGGCTGGCTCGTTCTGTGCAATCTGCTCATGCTGCATCAGCGACAACTCGCCGCACCCGGCAAAGCCCTCAACTTCGTCGAGTTCATCCGCCAGATTCACGCCGTGCACGTATCCCATATCTACAGCCGGGGAGTCGCCAGCATGCTGCGCCGGCTCTCCAGCGTCATCGTATACAAGGGGGTTCCGGGGGCGCCGACCATGCTCGGCTTCCGCTTTTCCATAATCATCAACACGCGGGCCTCTTGTAGCGCGAGGCGCCCCGGGTTCCCTATCAACAAAAGCATCAGGCTCAATCGTCATGCACCGATCGGAATCAACCGCTCCCTCGCCCGCGCGCCCGTTGCCGCATATACTGTGCGCAGCGATGACCTCGGTCGCCCCTGCGCGAAACAGCCCCTCGATATCCGATGGATCGAGTGCTTCTATCAACACGACCACGCGACTCACGCGGCCTTCGGCCGTCAGGCGCGCAACAGTCTTGCGCACATCTTCGGTATCAAACAGAGACGCCGCGATGATGGCAGCCCCGCGGCGCGACGGAAACGCCCGCGCCATGGAAACCAGCCCGTCCAGGTCACCCACGCGAAGCACCTGTGCACCCGTATCACGGCCCTCGACTTCCCGCTGCAACAGCCCGTAATCGCCGCACGCGCAGCACGCAAGCCAGATCGCCTTCATCACTCGTCGCCTCCGCTCTTTTTGCCGCGCGCCGTGGCGGGAATCGTCAAGCTGACCGTTCCCTTGCCCGATGCCCCCAGCAGTTCCTTGACGTCTTCGGGGTCAGCCGCCAGCGTCACCCATTCGATCTTGCCCTCGCGCGTGGCACCGGAATCTTCACTGGTATCGATCACGTACGCGCCGCACAACCGATCGGTTACGCCGTCTTTTTGCACATACACATCCACGTAGCTGCCCACGCCCGTAGCACCGCCGACCGAGTGCTCGGCATCGACCGCCACCGAAACGGCGACCTTGCCCTTAGGCACCTCGAGCTTGTGACTCTCGGCCTTGGTGTAGACATTGCAGATCACGGCGTTTTTGGGAATACGCGAAGTCGTCACGTCACCGCGCACCTGGCGCAGCTCGGTCGCCGCGTCACGCGGCAGCAGGCTCGTCAGCCATTCCTGGGTTATGACATTGGTCTCATCGAGGGTCTCGCCCACATCGATATCGCGCGCCGCGACGCATACCTCGACGCGATCGCCACCGTACTTGGCCAAGGTCTCAGCCTGGACCTGTTCGGCTTGCGAGCGGATCGACGAGCCGTAAACCATGCAGAGCAGAGCAGCGAGCACGCCCGCGACCAGACTGATGGCGATGCGCTTGCTCTTGTTCACGGCCGCTCCTCTCATGGCAGTGCCGGGCGAATGCCCGTACCACCATTGTCTGGGCGGTCAGAGTGCAAAGCGGCGCAATCGCGATCTTGGTTTTCGATGTCAAACCAATCGCTGACCAGAAGCTGACCAGCCCGTCAAGCTCGTGGCAAGGTTTTGGTCAGCACGTCAGCAAATTACATGTTTCGAGGCTTTTCCGCAGCAAAAAAGCCGTCTCCCGAACAGTTGGGAGACGGCTGTCATAGGAAAAATCAATTACAGATGGACATCGGGATCGAGCATTTGGGCACTCACGCGCATGGATGACGCCAAGTTTTGGAACGTCTCTAAGCGCAGGCTGTCGATCTGCCCCGCGTCCTCGGCCTCGCGAACGGCACAACCCGGCTCATGGGTGTGCGTGCAATCGCCAAACCGGCACGCGCGCGACGCCTCAACGATCTCGGGAAACGCGCGGGCCAAGCCCCGTTCGTGGCCCACAAGCGGCAGGCTCCGCAGGCCCGGCGCATCGGCGATCACGCCGGCGTCGCCCGGCAGCGCCACCATCACACGCGCGACGGTAGTGTGACGGCCCTGGTCATCGCGCTCGCGCACACCGCCGGTAGCCAGGGTGTCGTGGCCCAACAGCGCGTTGAGCAGCGTCGACTTCCCGGCACCCGACTCGCCCAGGATCATGGCACAGCTCCCAGCCGGCACGCAGGCGCGCACCTCATCCAGGCCGCGGCCCTCGGCAGAAGACGTCACGATCACGCGCGCGTCCGAGCCAACCAAGCGATGTACGCGATCCAGGTCGCGCTCGAGCTCCTTGGCCTCGCAGCGGTCGGCCTTGGTGAGCACCACCACCGGCTCGGCATCGCAGTCGAGCGCCAACACCAGCGAGCGTGCCACGCGGTCGAGCAGCACCTCGCCGGCACCGAGCGCCTGCACGATTAGCACGCTATCTACGTTGGAGCAGAGCACCTGGCGCTCTCCGCGGGCACGGCCACGCCAACGCTCAAAGCTCGTACGGCGCGGCAGCACGCACTCGATCACGCCCATGTCGTGCCCGGGCGCACGGCGCACCGCTACGCGGTCGCCCACGGCCGGCAACAGAACCTCGTCCTCGCCACGCGACTTGGCAAATCCTACGGCGTGCTCGGCACGGAACGCATCAGTGGCAGTCGCCACCAGTGGAAACCCGCGGTCCAGGCGCACCACGGCGCCCAACTGCATCTGCTCCGGCTGCTCGGCTTGCGCGCAAAAATCATCGAAGGCTGCCTGTTGGGCGGCATCGACCGGCAGATCGTCAAACGCCGGAACATCCTGCAACGCATCGAGCCCCGGTACGCTCGCCAACAACTCCTCGGCAGACGCGGGGGCTTCGGTCGCAAGCTTCCGACGACGGTCACGCTTAGCCCGCGCCCCCGTCGTCTTTTTCTTCGCCTTAGCCTTAGCCTTAGCCACAAACGCCTCCCAGCACCCAAAATCACAACTGAGCAGGTATTTTAAATCAAAAAGAGCTGGCCGGGCAAAGCCCGACCAGCTCACAAACTTTCCCTCAGCCCTTTATCATCCGCGCGGGAGAAAAGCCAGCAAGGATACCGCAGGGCCCGCCCCGGAAGCCCTTTCTCCCGAACGATTCCACAGCGCGAAGCGCGAGGACCAGTGAGGGAGAAAGGGCGTGGGGCGGGCCCGGACGAGTGCGCTACTCTTTCTCCACCGCGCGCATGATCGCCTTGTAGATCTCCATCAGCGGGATGATCAGGAAGGCCAGGCCCAAAGCGGCAAGAACGCCCTTGAGCTCAAGCGTCACAGGGCCAAAGAACATCTCGGCAAGCGTCGGCTGCACGGTCACGATCACCGTCAGCACCAGTGCCAGCGCGGCGGAAGCCCACAGCCACTTGTTCTGCTTCTTCATGGTGAACAGCGACGCACGACGGCTGCGCATATTGAAGCAGTGGAAAATCTCGACCATGTTGAGCGTGATGAACGCCATCATCACGCCTTCCTCGTCGGCATTGCCGGCGATCATATCGGCGATGTGGATGTAGCCCATGTCAAAGTACACGCCCACAAAGAAGCTCGCCAGCACCAGCACGGTGATGATCAGGCCCTGGACCACGCAGTCCAGACCCATATGTCCGGCAAAGACGCCGTCCTTGGCGTTGCGCGGCTTGCGCTTCATGATGTCGCCCTCGGCGTCCTCCATGCCCAGCGCGAGCGCGGGGAAGCAGTCGGTGACCAGGTTCACCCACAGCAGCTGCACCGGCTGAAAGATGGTAAAGCCGATGAGCGTGGCGATAAACACCGAGAACACCTCGGCAAGGTTGGCCGAAAGCAGGAACTGGATGACCTTGCGGATGTTGTCGTAGATGCGGCGCCCCTCTTCGCAGGCACCGATGATGGTGGCGAAGTTGTCGTCGGCAAGTACCATGTCGGCGACGTTCTTGGTGACGTCGGTACCGGTGATGCCCATGCCCACGCCGATGTCGGCGCGTTTGATGGACGGGGCGTCGTTGACGCCGTCGCCCGTCATGGCCACGATCTGGTCGCGCGACTTCCAAGCCTCGACGATGCGGGTCTTATGCTCGGGCTGAACGCGGGCGTACACGCCGTAGTCCTCGATGTGCGCGTCGAGCTCCTCGTCGCTCATGCGATCGAGGTCGGCACCGGTGATGGCATGGCTGCGATCGGTGACGATGCCCAGCTGCTTGGCGATGGCCACGGCGGTGTCGATGTGGTCGCCCGTGATCATGACGGTGCGAATACCGGCGTCGTGGGCCTCGCGGATGGCGTCGGAGACCTCGGGGCGGACAGGGTCAATCATGCCGGACAGGCCGCAGAAGACCAGGTCGTGCTCGAGCGCAGCGGGGCTGCAGTCGCTCGGGACCTCGGTGTAGGTGCGGCTTGCCAGCGCCAGCACGCGCAGGGCCTCGTCGGCCATGGCCTTGTTGGCGGCCACGAGCTCGGCGCGACGCTCCTCGGTCAGCGGAACGACCCTGTCGCCGTCGTAGATATGGGTGCACAGGCCGATCACCACGTCGGGCGCGCCCTTGGTGTACTGCTCATACTCGCCGTCCAGGGTCTCGACGACCACGGACATCATCTTGCGGCCCGAGTCGAACGGGGCCTCGCCCACGCGCGGGTGCTCGGCAGTCAGGCCAGTGAGGCCCGCCTTGCCGGCGTCGTTGACGAGCGCGCACTCAGTCGGCTCGCCCACGGCCTCGCCCAGCTCCTCGTCCCACTGGGCATCGGAGCACAGAGCCATGCCGGCCAGGAACTTCTCCTTAGGCGCGGCGAGCTCGTGCTTGACGACGGTCATCTTGTTTTGGGTAAGGGTACCGGTCTTGTCGGAGCAGATGGTCTGCGTGCAGCCAAGGGTCTCGACGGCAGAGAGCTTGCGGATGATTGCCTGGCGCTTGGCCATCTTGGTCACACCAAGCGACAGCACGATGGTCACGACGGCGACCAGGCCCTCGGGGATGGCAGCGACGGCGAGCGAGACGGCGACCATAAAGGTATCGAGCAGGGCGGTCGGGTCGGCAAGAACGTTGCCCACGCCGTGGCGGATGATATCGACACCAAAGATAACGACGCAGATGACGATAACCATGATGGTGAGGATGCGGCTGAGCTCGGCAAGCTTCACCTGCAGCGGCGTGAGCTCTTCCTTGGCCTCGGCCAGGGCGCCGGCGATCTTACCCATCTCGGTGTTCATGCCGGTGCCGACCACGACGGCGCGGCCGCGGCCGTATACCACGGTGGAACCCATGTAGCACATGTTCTTGCGGTCGCCGAGCGGCACGTCGTCGGTGCCGGCGGCGAGCTCAATCACGTTGGCATGCTTCTCGACGGGCACGGACTCGCCGGTAAGGGCGGCCTCCTCGATCTTCATCGTGGCGCTCTCGAGCACGCGGCAGTCGGCCGGGACGGAGTCGCCCGCCTCGAGCATGATCACGTCACCGGGCACGAGCTCGGCGCTCGGCAGGTGCACGAGCTTGCCGTCGCGCAGCACCTTGGACTGCGCCGCGCTCATCTCCTGCAGGGCCTCGAGAGCCTCCTCGCTCTTGGCCTCCTGAACCACGCCCAGCACCGAGTTGACGATAACGACGAACATGATGATGGCGACGTCGGCAAAGTCCGCCTCACCCTTGACCATGCCCGTGAGTGCACTGATGACGGCGGCAACGATCAGCATGATAACCATGGGGTCGGCCATCTGCTCAAAGAAGCGCTTCCACAACGGCGTCTTCTCGGCTTCCTCGAGCTTGTTAGGGCCTGTCTTGGCGAGGCGCGACGACGCCTCGTCGTTGCTCAGGCCGAGGTTCTCATCGACACCTTGGTCGCTGAGTACCTCCGCCGCGGCGGACAGGTATTCCTTTTGCATATAGAGTCCCCTCCTGGGATTCGGGCCACTCAGCAGATTGATGCCCGATCATAATTCCCAGGAGAAGGGCAAGGGCTCATCAAGGCTGCCGTGCTGAGCGGCAGTTGATAATGGAGCTATGGTACCCCAAAGCGGCGCGTCTAGCCAAAACATTCCAATTGGAAACACGGCTCGAGTGCAACGATGCAGACCGTGTGATGCTCAACATTGATAAAACGTTTTTTCTTCGGCGCATCGTCAAACTGAAATATCGCCCAGATAGCAGCGGTCAGAACGGTTGGTAAAGATTTTTCATATACCGTTTTTACCGCAAAAAATGAACTTCTAATTCGGCATACGGTCGATTTTTGGGGGTATTCGGTCGTCATTTCGTTATAATCATCTCAGTTTTATTTCTTATGGTTTATCTATCAGCGCAAGACGATGTCAGATGGAGGTCTGAATGTACAAGCGCACCAAGATTGTATGCACCATGGGTCCCGCCTGCGATAGCGACGAGACCATCCGCGAGATGATCAAGGCGGGCATGAACGTCGCCCGTTTTAACTTCTCGCACGGATCCTACGACGAGCACCACGGTCGCATCGAGCGCGTCCGTCGTATTTCCAAGGAGCTCGGTCTGCCCGTCGGCATCCTGCTCGACACCAAGGGCCCCGAGGTCCGCACCGGCCTTCTGGTCGACGGCAAGAAGGTCGCCGTCAAGACCGGCGACAAGATTGTCGTCACCGCTCAGCCCACGTCCGAGGATTTCCACGGCACCTCTGAGCACATCTCCCTCGACTACCTGGCTCTGCCCTCCGAGGTCGAGAAGGGCTCCCTTATCCTGATCGACGACGGCCTGGTTGCCCTCGAGGTCGAGTCCGTCGACGGCCAGGACATGACCTGTGTCGTTAAGAACGACGGCCTGATCGGCGAGCGCAAGGGCGTCAACATGCCCAACGTCAACATCTCGTTGCCCGCTATCACCGAGCGCGATCGTCAGGACATCCTCTTTGGCCTGACCGAGAACATCGACTACATCGCCGCTTCCTTCATCCGTGACGGCGAGTCCGTCCGCGGCATCCGCGAGCTTTGCCGCGAGAACGGCGGCGAGCACGTGACGATCTTCCCGAAGATCGAGTGCGCCCTGGGCGTCGAGAACTTCGACGAGATTCTCGAGGCTTCCGACGGCATCATGGTCGCCCGTGGCGACCTGGGCATCGAGATCAAGCCCGAGCTCGTTCCGCACATCCAGAAGGAGATCATCGCCAAGTGCAACGCGGCCTACAAGCCCGTTATCACCGCTACGCAGATGCTCGACTCCATGCAGCAGAACCCGCGCCCGACGCGCGCCGAGGTTGCCGACGTTGCTAACGCCATCTACGACGGCACCGACGCCGTTATGCTCTCTGGCGAGTCCGCTGCCGGTAAGTACCCGGTCGAGGCCGTCAAGATGCAGGCCAGCATTGCTCTCGAGACTGAGAAGTACCTCCCGGCTCACGCTCCGCTCGAGGTTCCGGCTGACGCTCACGGCACCCGCGTCGTCAACAACGTTGTGGGTATGTCCGCTGTGAACATGGCTACCACCGTTGGCGCCAAGTGCATCACCGTGCCGACGACCACCGGTCGTACCGCTCGCCTGATCTCGCACTTCCGTCCCAACATGCCGATCTGCGCGTTCTCCCGCCACGAGTGGGCCGTCCAGCAGATGATTATGTACTGGGGCGTTATCCCGCACCAGGCCGAGATTACCCAGGGCACCGTCAACGGCACGATCGTCAAGGCGATCGAGACCGCTAAGGAGCTCGGCTACGTCGAAGCTGGCGATCTGACCGTCGCTACCGCCGGCGATCCCCGCATGAGCGTCCAGCTCGAGGACAAGGTCTCCTCGACCAACGTCGCTTACGTCGCTCAGGTACGCTAAATCGTACTTGCAAGCACACTTGCATTGCAAAGGGCCCGGAAGGCATTGCCTTCCGGGCCCTTTCTCTGTACCAATGCCGGCGCACGGCAAAACACGCACCCATTTCATTACCAAAAGCGCAAAATCCGCCCTCCGAGGCCCAAAAAATAAAGCCCCAAGCACTAAAAGTGTTCGCCCGGTGGCAAACCCACACCTTAACCGACGCTGCTAAATCGTTTTAGCAAGAACCAAATCAACCGCGTTTTCGGAAGTGCGGGGAAAAATTACTTACCCCCGAGCATAAGTCCTTTTATTTCAACAAAACCCCTGATAAAGTTGGCTTAAATACCGCTTGTGCCTGACCTAATTGTCTTTTTCACCGCACTTCTGAAACGGATAGCTTTTCTAGCCCAAACAACGCTCAAACGATCGGATCGCTATGTCATTTCTTGCCTGCGGACCCACGGCTTTTCAGTACTATCGCATCCCGCCCCAAATACTGGGACTCTATCCGGCAATCCTGCCGCCCGACCATGACCATCGCTTGGTGCATTACTCAAAACAACCGGTATTTAAAGACTTGCTCGGCACACCAGTTTGGAGATCCGTGAGTGAAAGGAAACAGCGCGCGAACGGAAAGCTATTTCATAGCCGTCTGCTAACCCAAGAGCCGCCTCCCGGGTCGTTTAGACAGACTGAACATGGATTTGATGTCACTTCACCGGAGTTCACGCTGCTCAGCCTTGCCACGCAGGTCTCACGCAACCAGTTACTCATGGCGTGCTACGAGATGTGCGGCTCCTTTGCAGTGTTTAAGCCCTGCGAGCGAACGCAACAACAACTCGATGAAGCTATTTCGCTTAAGTTCATTCCACCCAACTGCGGCTGGGAGCGAGTTAACGACACCAAGGGCAATGACACCAACTTGTGGAAGCGCACGCCGCTTCTTACCGCAACGGATATCGCCGCGTTCGCCAAGCAAGCCGCAGGCCTGCGCGGCGTCAAACAACTGCGCTGGGCGGCCGAGCACATGACGGGGCAGGCCGCCTCGCCCTTCGAAGTACAGACCTCCATGCTTATCTCGCTCCCCCGCGACGAGGGCGGCCAGGGCATCGAGATCGCCAACAACGCGCGCATCCCGCTCAGTGAAGCCGCACGTTCGCTGTATGACAAAACCTGCTGCTACGCCGATATCCTCATCGAAAGCGCCACCGACAGCATGGGCGTCATTCTGGAATGCCAAGGCCGCTCTGCCCACGACAGCGATGCCGCGAGCCTCTCCGATGCCGAGCGCGCCACCGCACTCACAAGCATGGGCTACGACGTCATCCAAATTACCTATGACCAGATCAAGGAGAAGAAGAGCTTCGACCACATAGCCGAGCTCATCCATAAAAAGGCCGGGCTTCCCCACATCCCAAAGACCAAACAGGAACGCATTGCCGAAGATGCCTTACGGCAAGAGCTACTTGTCGATTGGGTTGAGCTATTCACTGCCGGGCCGGCCAGCTAGCAGCTAGCAATCAGGGGCAGCGCAGGCACATCGGGCGATTCGACACGGGCGGCAAAACCCGCCTCGGTCAGCTCGATGACCTCGGTAAACGTCGCATCGAAAAACTCCTCGGTTAGCAGGCGATACGGCGGATGATCGGGCTCACCGGGGTTTTCGCGCACGATCTCGTGCATAACGCCGATGGTCTTGAGCACATATTCTTTATGGATGGGATACTGCCCAAAACGTGCCGCAGCGGTATACAGGCGATCGGTCGCACGCGGGATGGAAACAATGCCGAGCGTCTTGCCAAACCAGTCAAAGTCGCCTTGCTTTTTAATGCGGAACTCCTCGCACGGCTTGCCGCCGTGCGCCTCCAGGTACTGATTCACGCGCGTATTCCATACGGTATCGGCCACCAGATGCGACCAGACACCCAGTGTCAAATCGAGCAACGACTGCGCCACGTCATCGGGCGCGAGCGAAAGCTCGCTAGCACCGGGACCGGCAACCGGCTCGGCATCCTTGTAGCGTTGGGGATAATGTACCCGATTGAGTCGCTCGCGCTCCTCGACAATCGAGGTCGCGGCAGCCGGCGTACCAACAGGCGCCCCTTTGAGCAGCGACGCCACATAGGTATCCCAGAACTCGTGCTCACGCGGCTTAGGGATAGGCTCGGGCTTGGCAAAGTGCGTAATGCGGTACGGGATGGGATCGGCGATGCCAGGGACCATATAGCCCACGAAAATATCCGGAACCACGCAGCCAAACAAAAAGGCATTGCGGTCGCGCACGCTCTTGGCAAGCGCACCGGTGCGCTCCAGCAAACGCTCCGTCTGAGCGATATGAATGTTCCAGCTTGGCATAGCCACCCCCATAAAAAACCTGGATAACTATACCATCACGGCAAAGCCGCGCGGGCGGCTACGCACGCTCTACGCAGCAACTAGTCCGTAGCACCGCTTTCGGTTCCATACGACGGCGAAGGCGCCTCGATCACATGGTGATATCGATCGATATAGATTGCACGGGCACCCAAGCGTCGCACCAAATCCTGGTGATGTGTGCTCATCAAGACCGTCTTACCCGCCGCGACGTAGGCCAACAAGAAGTTGACCACGATGTCGCATGAATCCTCGTCGAGCCCATTGGTGGGCTCATCGAGGACCAAGATATCCGGGTTCATCGACACCACCGCAGCCAGCGCAACGCGCTTCTTTTGCCCGCCCGAGAGCTGATAGGGCGAGGCGTCGGCAAGGTCGGCAACCTGGAACAGCCCCATGGCGTCGCGCGCGCGGCGCTCGAGCTCGTCTGCCGGCAGTCCCATCTGGGCGGGGCCAAACGCGACCTCCTCACCGACCGTGGCGCAAAAGAGCTGCGCATCGGCATTCTGGAACACAAAGCCCACGCGCTGATGGAACCGCTGGGCAACCGCGGAATCCTTGAGATATGCCGCATCGACCGCATGCCCGTCAAACAGATACGTGCCCGCGTCCACAAGTTCAAGGCCGTTGATAAGGCGCATGATCGTCGTCTTGCCGCAGCCGTTGGGACCGAGCAGGGCAACAAGCTCCCCACGGTCCACCTGCAGCGAAACGCCATCGACCACCGTATGGCCCGCATAGGAAAACACCACGTCGCGAAATTCGATGAGCGGCGTGATCTCGGTGCCGCCAGCACCGCTCGCACCCATCGCGCCATTCGTATCGTTTGCCAAAACGTCGCCCTTTCCTATTCGCATCGACGGATCGACCGCCCGCGCTACAGCGCCGCGCACAATACGGCGAGCAGCACCACAACGGCCGCGTAAACGGCATCGCGCCAGCCAAAGCCGCTCCGTGCGGGAGCCGGATACGCACCGGCAAAGCCGCGGCAGAGCATGGCCTCGTCCATCGCGCGGCTGCATTCCATCGCCTTGATAAAGGTCATGCCCATGATACCCGCGATCGAATCGGTACGCGAAAATCCCTCAGGCGTACGGCCAACGCTGCGCAGCATGACCGATTCGCACAGATCGTGCGCCGTGCGTCCCAGCACCTCGATATGCTTGAGTGCCATATCAAACGTAAAGATAACCTCGTCGGGCAGGTGCAACATCTTAAGCGCCGCCGACATGCGGCTCCACGTGAGGGTCCACGAAACGCCCAGTACCAGCGACACGTTAATGAAGGTCTTGAGTGCAATCTTGAGCATGGCACCCGTGGCAGACGCGCCCAGCAGCAGGGCAGGCAGTGCCAGAACCACCGCAAACCCCGCGGCGCCAAGCGCCGGTACAAAGGTCGCACGCAGCCCGCGTGCGGGGCGCACCGCGACCAGCACCAACGCGATAGCCGCCATCAACATGAGGTACAGCGGACTCTGTGTCAGACACACGCACAGGACGCAGACGAGCATCCCCACCAGACGCACCGGGGCCGAAACGCAAGAAAGGGCGCGGTCGATTATCGATCCGCCCTCGTGTGCGCCGCCGCCTAGGCGAACCCGCTCAAGCAGGCTCGCCAGGTGCAGGACGTTCTTTTGCATCACGCGATGCCGAGCCCCCACGGGCTCATATCGCTCCTCGGCCGCAAGCCAGCTAGGCAGCTCGGCTATTGCCATGAGCACCGCTTTCCTTGACCGTCAGCGAGATCAGACGGAATGCGATGGTGAGCACCGCTACGCCAATCACGCCCGAAAGAATATACATCGCGGCCTGGCCGGCAAAGCCAAGGCCCTGCTCCTCGGAATAGGCCTGAAGGTAATCGCCCGTGGGCAGCGCATCGGCAAAGGTCGGGGTATCGAGACCGACCGAAGCCTGCAGGCTGTCGTCGCCAGCCTCCTGAACGGCGGTCACGGCGCCTTCAGCGTCCCACTCGCCCCAGGCGTCGCCCGTGGCCAGCAGGCCCAGCGGCGTGGCCACGACAAGCACGGCGACCAGGATGAGCGTGGGGACCAGCGAGGTCTTCTTGGCAGCAGTGCCCTCGGCAGCAAGCTGGCCATCGACGACCTCGGGCCCGACGATAATGCCCGGCGCCGTCTTCTTGATAAAGCCGTAGATGGCGGCCGTCGCCACGCCCTCGATCACGCCGGCAACCAGCATATGCGGGATCAACATGGCCGGAATAGCCACGGACAGCGGGAAGGGGCAGTACAGCGGCGCGCCCGAAGCGTTGGTAAAGAGCATCGGCTGAATACCAAACTCGATTGCCGCGCACAGGGCCGCCAGGCACAGGCCGACCCAACCGCTCACGACGGCAGAAACCGAGGTGCCCCAGCTCTTGTCGTGCAGGCGGCTGTTGAGTGCACGGAACACGATAGCAGCGACAAACGGCAGCACAAAGGCCATGTTAAAGCAGTTAGCGCCAAACGACAGAACGCCGCCGTCGCCAAACAGCAGCGCCTGCAGCGCCAGCGCAACCGAGACAGCGATAGCCGCGGCCTCGGGGCCAAGCAGCAGCGCGATGAGCGCGCCGCCGACGGCGTGACCTGTGGTGCCGCCGGGCAGCGGCACGTTAAACATCATGAGCAAGAAGGAAAACGCAGCGCAGATGCCCAGGAAAGCCATGTGCTCGCGATCGAGCGTGGCGCGTACCTTTTTGATGCAATGGACCCAAACGGGCACCATCGCCACCGCCATGACGGCATCGGTCTGCGGGGACAGGTAGTTGTCTGGAATGTGCATATACGCCTCCCGGTTATCGGCGCACGGAATTGCAACGCCGCTTAAATCACCTTGTCAGTGTTACGTATTGTCAGATTCGTAACACGCCGCGGGCTATCATAGCAAAACGGCGCGCTGCCGACAAAGCAGCACGCCGTTATGTAATGCGCGTGTCATATATGCAGGCTCAGCAGTGCCTTATACCGAGCATAGCAATCACGTAGGACTCGGCGGCAGCCACCGCTGACCCATACCCCAGCGCAGGACCTAGCCGCGGACCTCGCCGTTTACGCCCTTGCACACCTTGGTGACGATCTTCTGGTGCGCCTTTTCGACCTCTTCGCTGGTGAGCGTGTGGTCGTCGGAGCGATACGTAAGCGCAAAGGCCATGGATTTCTTGCCCTTGCCGATGCGGACCGGATCGCGGTAGACATCGAACAGGCGCACGCCCTCGAGCAGCTTGCCGCCGGCACTCGTAATACGACGCTCAAGATCCTCGCAGGTCACAGTGTTGTCGACCACGATAGCAAGGTCGTGCTCAACGGCCGGGTACTGCGAGAACTCACGGTAGTTCTCCTGGTTGCGGGCGCCCTTGATCAGCTTGTCCAGATCGAGCTCAAAGGCAACGACGACCTCGTCAATACCCATAGCCTCGCGCGCCTCGGGGTGGATCTCGCCAACCCAGCCCAGCACGGTACCGCCCGAGAGTACCTCGGCAGCACGACCCGGCTGCAGGAAGGCATAACTCTCGCCCTCGACGGGACGGAAGCGAACCTTCTCGATGCGCAGCTGGGCAAGCAGCTCCTCAACGATGCCCTTGCCAAAGAAGAAACGCAGCTTGCGGTACTTCATGTTCCAAGACTGCTCGCTCCACTGGCCAGAGAGCACGCCCGCCACGGACTTGGTCTCCTTGGGCAGGCTGGCGTTCTCGCGACCGTGGAACAGGCTGCCGACCTCGTACAGATGCACGTTGGGCGTGCCGTGGGCCTCGTTGTAGGCCACAGACTGCAGCAGACCCGGCAGCAGCGAGCGGCGCATCTCGGTCTGCTCGGCCACCAGCGGATTCATGAGAACCACGGGGCAGCCGCGGCCCTCGGTGGACATACCGATCTTCTCCAGGTCGCCCGGAGCGGCAAAGCCAAAGGTCGTGGTCTCGTTGAGGCCGCAGGCGCGCAGGATCTCGCCGACCTTGCGGGTAAGCTTCTGCTCGCGCGTCAGACCGCCGATGTGGTTCTTGGCAGCCGGAATGGTCGCCGTGACGCGACCCATGCCCCACAGGCGCAGGACCTCCTCGATCAGGTCGATCTCACGCGGCAGGTCGGGACGGAAGCTCGGCGGCGTGACCATAAAGTCCTCGCCGTCGCGCTCGACGGTGCAGCCCAGGCGGGTGAGCGAGCGCTCGATAAAGTCGGGCTCGATGTCGGCGCCGCAGATGGCGTGCACGCGGGCCAAGCGCAGCTTGATGCTATCGATGGTCTTGGGCGCGGGGAACACATCAACGTAGCCGGGAGCGACCTCGCCGCCGGCGATCTCCTCGATGAGCGCGCACGTGACGTTGGCGACATCCACGCAGCCGGTCTCGTCGACCTGGCGCTCAAAGCGAATGGAGGCGTCGGAGATCAGCGACAGGTCGCGGCTGGTGTGCGAGGTGCGGCCGGCGTTGAAGCAGGCACTCTCGACCATCACGTCGACGGTGTCGTCCTCGATCTCGGAATCCATGCCGCCCATAACGCCGGCCAGCGCCACGGGACGCTCGCCGTCGGTGATGAGGCCCATGCCGGCGTCGAGCGTGCGCTCCTCGCCGTCGAGGGTCGTAAACTTCTCGTCCTGTTGGGCGGCGCGAACCACCACGCGACGATGGCCATCGCGCTCGGCAAAGGTGTCCAGGTCAAAGGCGTGCAGCGGCTGACCGGTGAGCATCATCACATAGTTGGTGATGTCGACGATGTTGTTGTGCGGGCGCACGCCCAGGGCGTTGAGGCGCTTGACCATCCAGTCGGGCGAAGGGCCGACCTTCACGTTGCGCACGATGCGGGCGACATAGCGGTCGCACAGGCCCTCGTCGGCAATCTCGACCGAAAGCTCGTCGTCGGTCGCTCGGCCGGTCTCGGCCTTAATGGCGGGCAGCTCAACGTGGAAATCGCGGTCGAAAATGGCGCCGGTCTCGCGGGCCATGCCGATCATGGACAGGCAGTCGGGGCGGTTGGGCGTGATCTCGCAGTCGAGCACGGTGTCGCTCGAGCCCACGTACTCGGCAAACGGCATGCCGCAGGGCGTATCCTCGGGCAGGATCATGATGCCGGAGTGGTCGCCGCCCAGGCCGAGCTCGCGCGCAGAGCAGTTCATGCCCATGGACACGACGCCGCGAAGCTTGCTCTTCTTGATCTTGACGTCGCCGGGAAGCACAGCGCCGATCATTGCCGTGACGATGTGGTCGCCAGCCTCAAAGTTCTGCGCGCCGCAAACGATCTGCAGCGGGGCGGGGTTGCCGTCGGCGTCGAGATTCTTGTCGCCCACGTCAACCGAGCACACATACATGTGGTCGCTATCGGGGTGCGGGGTCTTGGTGAGCACCTTGGCAGTCACCACGTGGTCGAAGGACTCGCCCACGGTGTCGATTGCCTCGACCTCGGTGCCGGTACGGATATATTCGTCCGAAAGGGTCTTGGGATCCTCCGGAATATCGATCATGGTCTTGAGCCAGTCGTAAGAAACGCGCATCTAACTGGTCTCCTTTCATAAATGCGGCTTTGAGCCGGAAACTGCAACTAAGAAGAAAGCGTTCTAGAACTGGTTCAAGAACCTCATGTCACCAGTCATCAACGTGCGCAGGTCGGGCAGGTCGTAGCGCAGTGCCGCGACGCGCTCGGCGCCAATACCAAAGGCGAAGCCGGTGTACTTCTCGGGGTCGATGCCGCAGTTGATCAGGACGTTGGGGTCGACCATGCCGCAGCCCAGAATCTCGATCCAGCCGCTGTGCTTGCAGAAGTTGCAGCCCTTGCCGCCGCACACGTGGCAGCTCACGTCCACCTCGCAAGAAGGCTCGGTGAAGGGGAAGAAGTGCGGGCGATAGCGCGTCTTGCGATCCTCGCCAAACATGCACTTAACAAAGTAGTCGAGCGTGCCCTTAAGATCGCCAAAGGTGATACCCTCGTCGACGACCAGGCCCTCGATCTGGTTGAACTGCGGCAGGTGGCAGGCGTCGGCCGTGTCGGGACGGTAGACGGTGCCCGGGCAGATCATGTAGATGGGCGGCTTCTGCGACTCCATGGTGTGGATCTGCACGCCCGAGGTCTGGGTGCGCAGCAGCACGTCGGACTCGCCGTGAGCGTGAGCCTCGGGATGCGCGACGCTGCCGGGGTTGTTGTCGACCACATAGAACGTGTCGCGAGCCGAGCGGCTCGGGTGATCCATGGGGGCGTTGAGCGCGGTAAAATTGTAGTAGGAGGTATCGACCATGGGGCCGGACTCGACGGTGTAGCCGATGCCGCAGAAGATGTCCTCGGCCTCCTCGATGATCTGCTTGATCAGGTGCTGGTGACCGATCTGCGGACGGATGCCCGGCAGCGTGATGTCGACGGCCTCGTGCTCGAGCGTGTGCTTGAGGGCGGCAGCCTTCATCTCGGTGGTGCGCTCGTCGAGCATGCCCTCGATCAGCTGGCGCATCTCGTTGGCGCGTTTGCCCATCATGGGACGATCCTCGGGGGCGAGCTTGCCCATCATGCGCATCAGGCCGGTGATACGGCCCTTGCGACCGAGCAGCTCAACGCGCGCAGCCTCGAGCTTGGCAGCGTCGTCGGCGCCTGCGACGAGCTCCTTGGCCTCTTCCTCGAGTTTGACCAGATCATCAATCAGACTCATGTCTTCCCTTTCGTCTCTCGCGCATCTCGCTTGCCGGGACGGCTAGCACCCGATAGCTGCGGATGTGCGGCCCGGTTCGGTAACAAAAAACCGTCCTCGGGCATGTACATTGCCCAAGGACGGTTGAATTCCGCGGTACCACCTTGTTTGACCCGGCGGATGTCTGGCCCGCCGTGCCCACTCTGCGCCCCTTGTCGCGAGGCTCACGGCTTCCCTACTGGGGCTTCGCTGCCACCGGCCGCGCGCCCGTTGAGGTCGCTGCTCGGGAGTGAACGCTTGGCCCTTGCCACCGTAGGAAGGCTTGCAGCCCATGACCTTCCCTCTCTTGCCGGCGACGCGGCGGGCAAAACCCTCTCCGTCAACGCATTGGGCTATAGGATAGCACATTCTGCGAGCATATCGCTGCGTTCCGTTTTGTTCGCGCTGGGTACAAGGCAGGTAGCTGTGCAAACTGGCCGCGCACCCGCCTGCGGCGCTCGGCCTGCGAGATTAAGGATACGGTATGGGAAAGAAACTCGATAAGAAGGCCAAGGTCGCCGTGGCAAAGGCTGCCAAGGGCGTCAAGGCTGCTAAAGTCGACAAGGCCGTCAAAAAGTTCCGCAAACTCGAGGGCAAGCTGTGGACTCGCGAGTACCTGCTCAAGATTGCCGAGTTCGATGGAGCGACGATTGCTCCTGCCAACGGCGCTGCCGCCCGTGCCGACGCCATGGGCACGCTTGCCGGCGAACATCACAAGCTACTGACCAGCGAGAAGTCCGTTGAGCTCGTACGCTCGTTAGCGCGCGAGACGGTTGCAGGCGGCAAAATCGACGACCCGCAGCTGCTCGACGAGATCCGCGTGCTCGGCCGCGACCAGCGCGAGGCAAGCGTTATTCCTACCGAGGAGGCCGAAGCCTGGACCAGGCTCACCTGCGAGGCCGACGCCGTGTGGCACAAGGCCAAGACGGCCAACGACTGGGCGAGCTTTGAGCCCTATGTGGATAGAATCGTCGCCCAACTTAAGCATCAGGCCGAACTCATGGACCCCAAGCGCGACCCATACGACGTTTGGCTCGACCAGTACGAGCGCGGCCTTTCTGCCGAGAGCTTCGACGCGTTTTGCGAGGAGGTCAAGGCCACGGTCGTGCCGCTCGTGCACGCCATCGGCGAGCGCGGCCAGCAGCCCGATGCCGACTTTTTGCACGCCCGCGTGCCCGAGGCCGCCCAGCGCGCCATGAGCTTCGACCTGATGAAGCTCGTCGGCCTGAACCTGGACGACACCACGCTTGCCTTTACCGAGCACCCGTTTAGCGAGGGCTTTGCCGTGGGTGACGCGCGCATCGCGACACACATCTACGAGGACGATTGCATCTCCAACGTCTACAGCATCATCCACGAGGCGGGGCACACCATGTACGAGCTGGGCGTCAATCCCGCCTATGCGCGCACCTGCCTGGAGGACGGCACCTCCATGGGCATCCACGAGAGCCAGAGCCGCTTCTTTGAGAACACCGTGGGCCGCAGCCGTGCCTTTATGGGACCGCTGCTCGAGGTGCTGCGCCGCCACGCACCCGAGGTCTACGGCGACGTCGACGAGGACACGCTCTACCACGCCGTGAACATCGCGCAGCCGTCGTTGATCCGCACCGAGGCCGACGAGCTCACCTATCCGCTGCACGTTATGGTGCGCTACGAGATCGAGCGCATGCTGTTTGCCGGCGAGGCCACGGCCAAGGACATCCCCGCGCTTTGGAACCGCTTCATGAATGAGTACCTGGGCATTCCGGTTCCCGACGACACGCGTGGTTGCCTGCAGGATACGCACTGGAGCGGTGGCTCGTTTGGCTACTTCCCCACCTATGCGCTGGGCAGCGCCTACGACGCCATGTTTGTGCCGGCCATGTGCCGCGACGGTGTCGACCTTACCGGCGCCTGTGCGAGCGGCGACCTGACACCCGTCCGCGCATGGCTGGGCGAGCACATTTGGCAGTGGGGACGCGCCAAGGACGCGCCGGAGCTCATCAAGGGCGCGTGCGGCATGGCGTTCGATGCCCGCTACTACTGCAGCTACCTGCAGGACAAGTTCACCACGCTGTACCAGCTGTAAGGATTGACCAGCACGCCATCGCCAACGCCAACCATGTTGACGCTAATGTCTTGGCAACGTCAGCGAAAACGGCCCCAAGCGAGCAAGGTGACATGAAATGAAAGGGCGCTCACCTTCTGGTCGCGCCCTTGAAATTGAACGTCAGATTGCCGCTTGGGGCCGTTTGCAGCGTCGAGCAGTTACGCGGTTTGGTAAAACCGCGTAACTATAAAGCCTCGAGCGCGTTGGCGATGCGCTTCATGGCGGCATCGGCGGATGCTTGGTCGGGCGCCTCGGCCAGCACGCGGATAACCGACTCGGTTCCGCTCTTGCGCACGAGCACGCGGCCCTCGCCTGCCAGCGCAGCCTCGGCCTCGGCGATGGCGTTCTGCACGCCCATGTTCTCGAGCGCGGCGTCCTTGTCCGCCACGCGCACGGCCACCTGCGCCTGCGGCAGCAACTTGCACGGAGCCGTGAGCTGCGAGAGCGTCTCGCGCTCGGCACGAATCACTTCCATCACGCGCAGCGAAGTCATAATGCCGTCGCCCGTGCGCTCGATATCGCCAAAGATCGTATGGCCCGTCTGCTCGCCGCCCAGGCTGTAGCCGCCCTCGCGCATCTTGGCATACACGTGACGGTCGCCCACGCCGCTGGTCACGGCGCTCAGGCCGGCAAGCTCCAGCGACTTGACAAGGCCAAAGTTACTGGCAATCGTCGGCACCACGGTACCGCCCGAGAGGCGCCCGTGCTTGTTCAGATACACGCCGCACACGTACAGGATCTGGTCGCCGTCGACCACGCGCCCGCGCTCGTCCACGGCCAGGCAGCGGTCGGCATCGCCGTCGTAGGCAAAGCCCACGTCCAGGCCCTGCTCCACCACATGGCGCTGCAGACGCTCCATATGCGTGGAGCCGCAGTCGACGTTGATGTTAAAGCCATCGGGCGCGGCATTGATCACGCGCACGTCGGCACCGAGCGCGTCAAACACCGGCTTGGCCACCGAGGAAGCCGAGCCGTTGGCGCAGTCGATACCGATTTTGACGCCCTGCAGCGAAAAGTTCGCACTTGCAATGAGCGAAGCAATGTAGCGGTTGCGGCCCTGCATGTAGTCCACCGTGGCACCGATGTGGTTGCCCGTGGCCAACGGAACTTCGCTCTTGCCATCGATGTAATCCTCGATGAGCTCCAGTACGTCCTCGTCCATCTTAAAACCGTCGCTATTGACGAGCTTAATGCCGTTATCGCAAAACGGGTTGTGGCTCGCGCTGATCATGATGCCGCAATCGAAGCAGCCTTCCACGGTCTGATGCGCCACGCCCGGCGTCGGGATCACGTGCAGCATATAGGCGTCCGCACCGCTCGCGACCAGACCGCTCACCAGCGCCGCCTCGAACATATAACTCGAGCGACGTGTGTCCTTGCCCACGATGACGCGCGCCTTGCGCTCGCGGTTGGCACCGTAATACCAGCCCACAAAACGGCCAATCTTATAAGCGTGCTCTACCGTCAGCCCAACGTTGGCCTCACCGCGAAAGCCGTCGGTGCCAAAGTACTTCATGCGCTCTCCTTACAAAATAGGGGCGGACAGATTGCCTGTCCGCCCCAAAATGGTACTCGATTATCTGCGCTACCAGAAAAACCCTACGCCGACGCGCTGTCGCGAGCCGCCTGGCATGTAGGGGTCTGACGCAGCGTAAGCGGCTTGTCCCCCGCCTCGGCCGACGTGGTCAGCATATACGTGATCGTCGTCGTCTCGCCAGCATGCAGGTCAACGGTGCCCGAATAGAAGGGGATTCCATGCCACGTAGCGGCGCCAAGACCAAACTGGGTGCCCTCGACGGTCAGATCAGTAATGTTGCCGCCCGTCGGGGCAAACAACGAGACATTCAGACGCTCGTCGTCACGCGCGGCATCGGGTGCGCTCGCCGCAACGTAATCGGGCAGCTTGCCAGCCTCCTCCTGCGTCATGATGTTCGTCAGAGTAACGGTGATGCGATACGAGCACGTGCCGTCGCCGTTCTTGATGCCCTGGCCGATCTGCGTGTCGGCGTTCAGATACCAGTCGAGCTTGGAGAAGCTCAGGTTGTTAAAGTAAACGCCGGCAACGGGATCGGCACTCGGATCATCCGGATCGGGCAGCGAAGCGTCAATGCCCGTCTCTTTGATGGCATTCTGCTCATCATCGTTTCTCATCCAAGCAATCAGACGGCCCTCTTCGGCACCGCGCTCGAATGCACCGACAAGCTTTGTAACGTCGACGTCACCGATGCCACCGAGAATCTTGTCGAAGGCGGCGCTGGCAACAGCCGCAAAGATGCCGTCCGATTCCTCGACCGGATAGTTCCAATACACATCGTGCATGAGAACCTTCGCCGCGTTGGTACCGTCGACGACCGTACCATCAGGCAGCGAGACATTACCGACAAGGCCCAGCAGGTACTGCAAGAACACCGGATCGATGCCGACGACGCCATCAACGTCCTGCCCATACTGGGACTTCCACAGCGCGGCGACACGCTGCGAGTTGCGGGGCCAATCAGGCGAATAGGTATTGCCCGAGTTGTACAGGTTGCTGTGGTTGCCGAACAGCGCCTCATCCTCTTCGTCGACGCTCTCGACTGCCTCATCCTCGCTGAGTCCAATGCGGGGAACAAACTCGCCAATCGACATCTGGCCGTCGGTGACCGAAATCAGGCCCTGCGAACCGCCAAAGCCGCCGCAGGCACGAATCTCGACGTTGTTCATGGCGTACACAAGGTAGTTGCGCGTCTGGCCGTTGGCGCCGAGCATCTGGGGAAGGATGGGGGCGACCTTCTCCGCCGCGTCAACCGCGCCGTTGAGGGTGGCAAAGCCGTCCTTGGCCTTATCGACCAGCTCGGTCACCTGGGAAATATGAGTATCGCCAATGCCCTGGATCTTCTCATTGGCGCTCTTGAACACCTTCGAGCTGCTGGAAAGCGAATCGGCGACCGCCTGCAGCGCGGACACGTTAATCATGCCGTCCTGGAACAGCTTGCCGGGCGTGGCCTGCGAAAGGTTGTCGGCCATGGGAACCAGCGCGTTGCTCGAGACATCGGACAGGGCATCAATCATGGTGCGGGCTGCGTTGATGTCACTGCCATACACCGGGATAAACGAAGCCGCCGTCCACAGCGGGCTCGAAGTCTCCGCCTTCATGCTGTCGCAGAGTTCATCGATCTTCTTCGCGTCGTCAGGCAGCGTCGAAAAATCGCCTGACGTGACCTTGTCCTTAAGGCCACCGACGATCTCGACAGCCTCCTTCGCTTCGCTCTTTACGGTCTTTGCCGAGTTAAGCAGCATAAAGCCGCTTGCGCCAAGCGCAACGAGAAGCACCGCGACTACAGCGGCAATAATGGCGCCGGTGTGACACTTTTTGCGCTCGCCCTTGCGATGGCGATGACGGACCAGACCGTCAGAGGTCGAACTCGACGAAGCGTCGCTACCGTAGTTCAAGCCAAAATCGTAATAATCTTCCTTGGAACCCGAGCCCGCAAACTCGGCACCGCTATCATCCAGGCGGGCGAACGTGCCAGTCTCGGAGGCGCCGGTGTAAATCGTGCCAAGGTTACCCGTAAGCCCCGCGCCACCGGCAGAGGGAGTATTGTTGGCGGCCTTGCCGGCATTAACGTTGCCGGCGGCATTCGCGGCGTTGGCAGCATCTGCGTTGTTCGCGGGTACCGAAGGAGCCCCGCTCGGCTGCGACGTGGAGGTTGCACCGCCCGCAAAGACATTCCCTCTTGCACGGCCGGTCTTTTTTGCCTTTTGAGACTGCTCGTACAGAGCGGTAAACATCGCTGTCTCGCCCGGGGACACGCGCTTACCGGAACCGCCCTGTCCAGCGCCGTCCGGCGTGCCGGCCTTACCAGCCCCGTTCGGACGCGGCGGAACTGCAGGGCGACCGCTATCGCTGCCCTTAAAGTGATTACCAGCCATAAAGAAATCCTCGCAATTGAGTCGCAATGAAAAAGTCCATAACGTTACTAGTTTATGGCATTTTGAGCATCGACAGCTAAACTCCAGACACGGACATCAATTGGCGAAAATGCGGCACAACACCTTTTCTGTCTTGGCGGCGGCGTCAACTACACCGTAAGGAACATCATCACGATGATCATGGCAAAGCCGATAAGGTCGGTCGGCAAAAACACCGTGCCCAGCATAACGGCGCTGGTGATGGTCGCCGAAACCGGCTCCACAGTTCCGATGAGGCTCGCACGCACCGAGCCGATGTCCTTAACGCCCTGCATATAGAGCATGTAAGCAAAAAACGAGCCGATAACCACGAACACCGCGAGCGCCTCGATACCGGCGGCATCGAGCGCCGGCATATGCGCCCAGGGCTGCACGAAGACACATGAGGCCACGCCCGCCGTGAGCATTGCCGAGCCCGTGACGATGGGGCTACCGTATTCGGGCAGGATCTTGGCGGGAATCACCGCCATACACGCGGCGCTGACCGCACACATAAGACCTGCTGCCAGGCCAAGCGGCGAGATATTCAGGCTGGTAGGGTCGCCGCCGGTGGCAATTAAAAAGGTTCCACCCAGAGCCAGGCCAATGCCGATGACTTCGCGAGTACGCGGCATGCGGCGATCGGTCACGCAGGCGTAGCCCATGATGATAACGAGCTGCAGGCACTGGAGCACCGTCGCGGTTCCGGCGTTCGTCAGGCGCACGGCCGAAAGATAGCAAAACTGGTTGAACAGCAGGCCAAAGGCGGTAAAGAGCAGCAGCTGCTTGCGATCGGCGGGTGTGGTCCAGAGCTTAATCAGGCGCTCGCGGTCGCGCGTAACAACCACGGCCATAAAGAGTAGACCGGCGAGAATCTGACGCACGCTCATAAGCCACAAGGTGTCGACGTGGTAGGTATCGAACAGAAAGCTCGCGCTGGTGCCCGAGAAGCCCCAAAACGAACCGCCCACCAACGTAGCCAAGACGCCCGTGATCATCTTGCGCGACAACGCATCGTTAAGGCGGTCGCGCCAGGCGCGGCGGGTGCTACGGCTGAGCTCGTCGGTGCCCTCGGGCACATCAATGTTCGACATATCGGTCATCGGCACCGAAGCCCCTGCGCCTTCGACCTGCTCGACACACTCTTTGCTCATTCCACTCCCCCGAAACAGCCTGGAAACAATTCGGCTTACCTTACCACGGCGAAGTCACCAGCTGGAGGCTTGTCCGCTTATCGGTAGGACAATTCCGCAGGCGTCTTTCCATAGCTCGATACCGCAATGGCCTTGCATTATGCGACAGCCAAATCGCGGCAGCAGGCTCTTTTGAAATGGATATGGCAAAGCCCCCGAATTCCACAATGTAAGCGATTTTTAAAAATGTTCTTGCCACCGAGTTCAGGCTCCGTTATATTATCCCTTGCGCGCTTGCGCACCCTTGATCGGGCGTTTAGCTCAGGGGGAGAGCGCTTCCCTGACACGGAAGAGGTCAGAAGTTCAAATCTTCTAACGCCCACCAAATGTTCGCAGCTCAGAG
>UQUL01000023.1 GCA_900544235.1 uncultured Collinsella sp. | reverse complement strand
GCGCAGGGGGCGCTGACGCGGCCCTCCCTCTTACACCACAAAAATTCACGCCATCAGGCCGGTCATCCTGCTTTTCAAAACCGCAGGTAGATAGCTTGCTACAAAACTGCCTGCTCGCCATCACGCCAAAAGTCTACTCACTTAGATTGCAGAGCGCCCCCCATTAGCTGCAATTTCAAGGTATTAAGCATTTTTGGACTCAAATCGTCATACTGGACAAGAATTTGAGTTGAGTTTTTAGGGACAGATGCGCCATCGGCACACCAATAACAGTCACTGATATCGACAAAAGGGATACTCGAGCGCGTGAGGGCCTGCGCAAAAGAGCTTCCGCCCGCTTCGCACTCCGCAACCACGGTGCAGTAAAGGCCCGCGTCCGCATGCTCGATCGAGACCTCCCCTGCCGGAAATGCCTTCCGTACAAGCGCCGCCAGGCCATCACGCGCCTCGCGAGCACGAACGCGCACGCGGTTCACATGTCGCTCGTAATCACCCGATTCCAGTAAACGCGCCAAAGCAACCTGGTCAACAGAGCTCACCGACGAGGCGTAAAAACCAAGGTTGCGCCTAAACCGCTCCATTAGCTCATCGGGCAACACCATGTACGCTAGACGCAACGCCGATGACAGGCTCTTCGAAAACGTGTTGGTGTAAATAACTGACTGGGCGGCATCGATCGATGCGAGCGCAGGAATCGGCTTGCCGGCAAGGCGAAACTCACAATCAAAGTCATCTTCGATGAGATACCGATCTGGTCGCTCGGCGGCCCAGCTCAGCAGCGCATAGCGACGCGCAATGCTCGTCACAAGGCCGGTCGGATACTGATGGGACGGCATAAGGTGAAGGACATCGGTCCCGGTTTTCTGCAGAGCGCTCAGGTCCACGCCGTCGTCATCCAACGGGATATGTCGTACTTGGCAGCCCATAGCCTGATAGATGCGCGTCAGGCGCAAATAGCCCGGATCCTCAACGGCATACACCTTGTCGGCTCCAAGCAACTGAACCAACATGGTATCGAGCAGCTGGGCGCCCGCACCGATAACGATGTTGTCGGGGTCGACATTCATACCCCTTGTCCCACGCAGATGATGAGCAATTGCGCGTCGTAGCCGAGCGGTGCCCTGTGCCGGTGCGGTCGAAAAGATTTCGCGTTCGTCTTCGGATGCTAGCGTCGCCCGTAGCGCGCTTTGCCAAAGCCGCGCCGCCTCCAAAGCGGAAGGAGAAAGTGCGTCGAATTGCTCGACCCGCCCGCGGACATCATGCGCGCTGGGGTCCACAGAGACGGCATCTCGGTCGATGCCCTCCGAAGCCAAAGGCAAAACCGGTGCATCCGGAAGCTTGCAAGCGTAGTAGCCACGCCGCGGCTTTGAGCAAATATAGCCCTCGGCAAGTAGCTGGCTATATGCATTCTCGATAGTAATGACACTGATTCCCAGATGACTGGCAAAGGCGCGCTTAGACGGAAGATGCTCCCCCGCCGCAATACGTCCAGCAACAATATCATCTCGAATTTGCTGGTAAACATACTCATAAAGCGATGCCTCGCCACGTTTTTCCAAATTGTAGTCAAGCATGAGTTTGCCACCTGACCTTATCGAGCTGTTCAATCTGGTATTAAGCTGACCTTATTATTATCTCGAAAACTGAGTATTTTGCCATACCCAGCTCCCAGATAGGATGTTCCGTCAAGCAATGCACATGCCAACCAAGGGAGCAACCATGGCAGAACAGACCAGCAAGGCCGATCGCGTCAAACTCAATCGCGAGCTCGCGCAGATGCTCAAGGGCGGCGTCATCATGGACGTCACCACGCCCGAGCAGGCACGCATCGCCGAGGAGGCGGGCGCCTGCGCCGTCATGGCACTCGAGCGCATTCCGGCCGACATCCGCGCCGCAGGCGGCGTCTCGCGCATGAGCGACCCCAAGATGATCAAGGGCATCCAAGAGGCCGTCTCCATCCCTGTTATGGCCAAGTGCCGCATCGGTCACATCGTCGAGGCGCAGGTCCTGCAGGCCATCGAGATCGATTACATCGACGAGTCCGAGGTTCTCTCCCCTGCCGATGACGTCTATCACATCGACAAGACCCAGTTTGACGTGCCGTTTGTCTGCGGCGCCCGTGATCTGGGCGAGGCGCTGCGCCGTGTTGCCGAAGGCGCCACGATGATTCGCACCAAGGGCGAGCCGGGCACGGGCGACGTCGTCCAGGCTGTACGCCACATGCGCAAGATCCAAAAGCAGATCCGTGACGTTGTTGCTCTGCACGACGACGAGCTCTTTGAGGCAGCCAAGCAACTGCAGGTTCCGGTCGAGCTGGTGCGCGAGGTCCATGCCACGGGTAGGCTTCCCGTCGTGAACTTTGCCGCCGGCGGCGTAGCGACCCCCGCCGACGCCGCGCTGATGATGCAGCTGGGAGCCGAAGGCGTGTTTGTCGGCTCGGGCATCTTTAAGAGCGGCGACCCCGCCAAGCGCGCAGCCGCCATCGTCAAGGCCGTGGCAAACTTCACCGATGCCAAGCTCATTGCCGAGCTTTCGGAGGACCTGGGCGAGGCCATGGTGGGCATCAACGCCGACGAGATCGAGATTATCATGGAAGAGCGCGGGCGCTAGTCCAGCAGAAAGGATCGCACATGAGCGATTATGCAGACCAGACGGTCGCCGTGCTGGCGGTCCAAGGCGCTTTTGCCGAGCACGAGGCAAGGCTATCCGAGCTGGGCGCACGTTGTATTGAGCTGAGGCAGGCGGCTGATTTGAAGCAGGACTTTGACCGTCTGGTACTTCCCGGCGGCGAGTCTACCGTTCAAGGGAAGCTGCTTGATGAGTTGGACATGCTCGAGGAGCTTCGTGCCCGTATCGCTGAAGGTATGCCCGTCCTGGGCACCTGCGCCGGCCTAATTCTGCTGGCTCACGACCTTGCCGCCCATGACGATAAGGGCACGCCGCGTTTGGCAACCATGGATGTACTTGTCGAGCGCAATGCCTACGGCAGGCAGCTCGGCAGCTTTCGCACCAAGGGGCAGGTAGGCGGTATCGACGGTGAGGTGCCGCTGACGTTTATCCGCGCGCCCCGCATCGTCGAGGTCCACGGCGACGCCAAGGCTTTAGCGAAAGTCGACGGCCGTATCGTCGCCGCCCGTCAGGGCAACCAGCTCGGCGTAACCTTCCACCCCGAACTCGACGAAGACACCCGCCTCCACGAAATGTTTCTACAAATGTAGGCATCGAAATCAACAAACAAAATGAGAGTGGATAATCTCCCACTTTGAGCTTGAATGCAGACTCAAACCGGGAGATTATCCACTCTCATGCTATGCAATCGTTGGGGACGTTCTTAAACGACTAGTCAAACAAGAACGTCCCCAACGACTAGCCATTTAAGAACGTCCCCAACGACTACCTTTTGGCAAGTTTGAATCAAGGTAACGCCGATGTTCTGGTACCGACAGAAAACCCGCCAGAGCGAGGGAGGCCCTTTTGGGGCGAGATGACGCCATAGGTTGAGCATAAGTCAGCGAGCGGGTCGCATTTGAGGCAAGGTGACGTGAAACGAAAGGGCGCTGACCTTTTGGTCGCGCCCTTGAAGTTGAACGTCAGATTGTCCAAATGCGGCCCGCGCAGCGTCGAGCCGTTACGGCGTTTGGTAAAACGCCGTAACTAATTAGAAGCGGTTGCCGCGGAAGCCGCCGCCGTTGCGGCCGCCACGATCGCCACCGCGACCGCCGCGGTCGTTACCACGGTTGCCGCCAAAGCCGCCACGGTTGCCACCGCGATCGCCATAGCCACCACGGTTGCCGCCAAAGCCGCCGCGACCGCCACGGTCGCCGCCACGGTCACCAAAGCCGCCACGGCCGCCACGATCGCCACCGCGACCGCCGCGGTCGCCACCACGGCCACCACGATCGCCAAAGCCGCCGCGACCGCCACGGTCGCCGCCACGACCACCACGGTCGTCACGGCCGCCGCGAGGACCGCGATCCTCGTCCAGGCCCATGGCGACGAGCGGAGCGATAACCTTATCGAGAGCGGCCATCAGCTCGGTGGCCTCCTCGTAAGAAAACTCGGGCAGGAGCTTCTCCTTCTTGTTGGCAAGCTCGACCAGGCCCTCAGCGGCATCTTCGGCGGCGAAGACAACAATCTTGCGCATATCGCCCTCGGCGTCGTCGATGCGGCCGACCAGATCGGCGGCCTCGGCCTCGGCCATCAGGCCATCGAGCTCACGAAGGCGCATGCCCAGCAGGTCGGACATTTCCTTCTGCTCCATCTTGGGCTTGAGGTCAAGAAGCTTGATGGCGCGCTCGATGTTCGCCATGCGCTCGGCCTTGGCCTCCTCCTCCTTGGAAATAGCAAAGCGACGGCTACGCAGCAGACGGGCGGCCTTCTGCATCTTGTCCATCAGCTCTTCGTCATCGTAATCAACGGCGGCCTCGACAACCTCGGCCTCCTCCTCGGCGGAAACCTCGTCAGCAGCCTCAACCTCGGCAGCTTCGGTCTCCACGGTCTCGACTGCCTCGACCTCGGCAGTCATGGTCTCGTTCTCGGTCTCGTTCATGATCTCTTCGTTCTCGGACATGAGACTCCTTCTTGGCCCTCTCGGGCATCATCGCCCCATTCGCGGGGCCCGTCGCGCACTCTTTGCGCTTTAAACATTCATGCCTCTCGGCAAAACGTCCATTAGTTTATGGTGTCGCCCGCTAATCTAGCTGCAGAATCTATGTGCACACATTAATGCGACATGTGCGACTCGCGGCGAGCGTACACAACCGATACCACAAATCCGACCACGGCAATTACAGCCGCCACACGCACGGCCGCCGCAAATCCAATCGCCTGGGCAACGTCGGTCGCAACGCCAGCGGCGCCGGCAGTCGCCGCAGAACTCGAGAGCAGGCCGATAAACAGCGACGGGCCAAACGATGCGGCAATCATGTTCCACGTGTTGAGCAATGCCGTTCCATGAGGATGCTCAGCGACAGGCAGCGTCTCCAAGCCGGCCGTTTGCGAGGGGCTCAGCACCAAACCGACTCCGGCATACACTACAACGGTCAGTGCCACGACAACGCCGATGTTCATGCTTGCCGCCGTCATCGAAATTGCAGTCTGCCCCACGGCAATCAGGGCAAAGCCGACCGGCAGCAGCGGCCATGCGCCACGGGCGTCCATCACGCGTCCGCCCACAATCGAGGTCACGGCGTTGCAGGCAATTGCCGGCAAAATGAGCAGGCCCGCAACAAGTGCGGTCATGCCGTATGCGCCCTCAAAATAGAGCGGCAACAAAACACTCATCGAGAACGTTGTCATCATCGACACCACCACAAGCAGGCACGCAGGCCAAAAACGAACGCTCGCCATGGGACGCACGTTAAGCACCGGATGCTCGAGTTTGAGCTGACGGGCCGCAAACAGGCCGAGCAGCACAATGGCGGCGAAAAGCGCCACAATGCCGGCAATCAGATTGGTCGAGAACTCGCCTACGGAATACACAAATGCCGTAATGCCGGCGGCGAGCAAAACAACCGACAGAATATCAAGCGTGGTGTTCGAGCGCTCTCCGACATTCTGAACAAGCTTAACGCCCGCCGCAGCGACCACAATGCCGCCCACCAGCGGCACTACGAACACCGCCCTCCAGCCGAACAACGTGCACATAAGACCGCTAATCACGGGTCCAAACGCCGGTCCTAGCGTAATGCAGGCACCACCCAGGCTCAGATACAGACCGAGCTTCTCGCGCGGGGCGCAAGACAGCACCACGTTCATCATGAGCGGAAACAAGATGCCCGATCCCGCAGCCTGCAAAATACGACTTGGCAGCAAAACGCTAAACGACGGAGCGATCAGACACAGGACTTCGCCGGCGACCATACATCCGCATGCGAAAAACAACAGCTTGCGCGTCGAGAAACGGCCGGACAGGAAGGCCATGACGGCCGTAAAGATCGACGTCACAATCATGTAGCCCGAGACGAGCCACTGCGCCGTGGTGGCACTCACCGAAAAGGCCACCATAATGTCGTGCAACGCCACGTTAATGACGTTCTCGTTAAACGCGGCAACAAAGGCCGCAATATACATAACGACGAGAATCGCCGCAGTGGCCGATGGCGTTGCTTGAACTTGTTGCTGAGATTTGCTCCCCATGCATTTCCTTCCTCTTGGAACGACAGTCGCATCGCCCCAGAGGAACAGTCCAGGGCGAAAAATGAGCCCTAGACTTACGCCAAACGCCGTACACGACGAATCTGGCAACATGGTCCAACGTCGAAAGATTGTAACGCGGACGCACAGCTTTCCTTCCGCGCTATTATTAAAAGTCCACGAAAGCATAAGACATGAGGAGCCCGCCATGATTAAGCCCATCATGAAATCCGAGTTCTTTTTGCGCCTGCCTTCCGAAGACGCGGGACCCGACGATGCCGCGACCGGGCAGGACCTCCTGGATACACTCCACGAGCATGAGCACGAGTGCGTGGGGCTCGCCGCCAACATGATCGGCGTGCGCAAACGCATCATCTGCGTAAAGGACGGCAACAGGACACTCCTGATGTACAACCCTCAAATTCTTGAGCAGGTCAATGCCTATCAGACGAGCGAAGGATGCCTCTCGCTGACCGGCGAGCGTCCCTGTACCCGCTATCGCCGCATTAAGGTTGAGTATTTGGACGAGAACTTCGTTCACCGCATCAAAAACTTCTCGGGCTACACCGCCGAGATCATCCAGCACGAAATCGACCACTGCAACGGCGTCGTTATATAGTTCCGCGAGTCAAGGAAAATGATCTGTTTTCCTCCGTCCCTAATGGACCATGGTAACGACGCAGGCTGAGCATACGACAGCGAGCGATCCGCATTTGCACCAAGGTGACGTGAAACGAAAGGGCGCTGACCTTCTGGTCGCGCCCTTGAAGTTGAACGTCAGATTGGTGTGAATGCGGCTCGCGCAGCGTCAAGCGGTCCGCCGTTCGGTAGAACGGCGGAACTATTAATTCTGGCGGTAATGGTCGAAGAAATCGGCGAGGTCTTCGAGGGACTCTTTGAGCACTTCCATGCGCGGCAGGTACACGATGCGGAAGTGATCGGGCTCGGCCCAGTTAAAGCCGCCGCCGCGCGTGATCAGGATCTTCTTCTCGTGCAGCAGGTCGAGGGCGAACTGCTCGTCATCGGTGATGTTGAACTTTTTAACATCCATCTTGGGGAAGATGTAGAACGCCGCGCGCGGCTTGACCACCGAGATGCCGTCGATCTTGTTGAGCGCCTCATACACAAAGTTGCGCTGCTCGTAGACACGACCGCCGGGACGGATGTAGTCGTTGACGGACTGATGGCCGCCGAGCGCCGTCTGGACGATCGATTGAGCCGGCACGTTGGAGCACAAGCGCATGTTGGAGAGCATGTTGATGCCCATGATGAAGTCGCTCATGCAGCGCTGGTTGCCCGAAAGCACCATCCAGCCAATACGATAGCCCGCGATCATGTGCGACTTGGACAGACCGCTAAAGGTAACGCAGGGCAGATCGGGAGCAAGCGAGGCAATCGAGACGTGCTCGTAGCCGTCCATGCACAGGCGGTCGTAGATCTCATCGGCAAAGATCATCAGCTGATGCCTGCGTGCAATCTCGACGATGCCCTCGAGCACCTCGCGCGGATAGACGGAACCCGTAGGGTTGTTGGGGTTGATGATGACGAGGGCTTTGGTCGCGCTCGTGATCTTGGACTCCATATCCTCCAAGTCGGGATACCAATCCGCCTGCTCATCGCACAGATAATGTACGGGATGACCGCCGGCAAGGGTTGCGCACGCCGTCCAGAGCGGATAGTCGGGGCTGGGGATCAGAATCTCGTCGCCGTTGTCGAGCAGCGCGTTCATCGAAAGCTGAATGAGCTCGGACACACCGTTGCCCGTGTAGATATGCTCCATCTGAACGTTGGGCAGGCCCTTGATCTGCGAATACTGCATGATCGCCTTGCGCGCGGAGAACAGGCCACGCGAGTTGGAATAGCCTTCGCAGTCGGGCAGCTGCTGGCGCATGTCCTTGATGACCTCATCGGGCGTGCGGAAACCGAAGGGCGCCGGGTTGCCGATATTGAGCTTGAGGATGCGCTCGCCCTCGTCCTCCATACGGGCGGCCTCGTCGACGACGGGACCGCGCACGTCATACAGGACGTTGTCGAGTTTGGTGGATTTAGAAAAAGTACGCATGGTGGTGCTCCTTGCAATTTGAGCTGAGGGATGGGGTTCGGGCTTGGAATCGTTGCGGGGTGATGATGCCTCGCCTTGATCGGCGTCGCCGGCAAGCAGCCAGGTAACATCGACCTCCAAAATCCGGGCGAGCAGCTCAGCCACATCGCGCCGCGGGATCGTCTTGCCGCTCACATATTGGCTCATCTGACTCTTGCCGAGTTTTTTGCCGAGCATCTCCGATGCGCGGATTACGTCCGACTGGCGAACGTCGCGATTGGACATAGTCTGTCGCAGGCGATCGCAAAACGTCTCTTGGGCCACAGGAACCTCCTTGCTGGCAAAGTTCAATTTATAGAACACGAATTGAACCTGAGTTCAATTTAGGCAGCAGTATAGCGCCGTACCTCATTCGAAAGTTCAATTTCATAAGAAAACGTACCGAACTCCGAGATTTGCCCAAAGCGGACAATGACGTGCACACGTTTAGAGGTATTCAAGGAATCGAGCAGCGGCAAGCGAAACGTCAGCCGTGCGATATATCGCATTGATCTGCCGATGGGGATGTCCCTCGAGCGGGCGCACGGCAACATCGAACTGACAGCGGCGCAAGATGAGCGCGGGAAGAATGCTCACGCCCAGGCCGTCCTCGACCATGGCCATAATCGCATAGTCATCCCAGGTCGACAGCTTGGAGCACACCGTCAGTCCCGCCCGACGGAACAGCGGCGTAATCTCGTCATCGGTGCCGCGTTCTAGCAGAATAAACTGCTCGTTGGCTAAATCGACAAGAGAAACGACCTCCGCCGTGGCAAGCAAAGAGTCTGCCGGCACTACTGCCATCAACTCGTCGCGCACCAAAGACCGCGATGTCATGCCGTTTTCTCGGGGCTCACGCGGGATAAAGCCCAGATCGCAGCGCCCTTCCGCCACCCATTGTTCAATCTCTGAGTAATCACCCATCAGCAACTCATAATCGACGTCCGGGTGATCGGCGCGAAAGCGCGCAATCACCGGCGGCAGCACGTGGGTCGCCACACTCGAAAACGTACCGATGCAGATTTTGCCGCGCATGAGCCCACGCATCTCATCCACCCGTCGCTGCAAACGAACAAATTCCTCGCATAACGCCTCGACCGCCGGCATAACTTGCCGCCCGTCAGCAGAAAGCACTACGCCCTCGCGACTGCGGTCGAGCACCTTAAAGCCCCAATCGGCCTCAAGATCGGCCACCATACGGCTCACGCCCGACTGCGAATAGCTCAGCCGCTCGGCGGCGCGCGTAAAACTGCCGGCGCGCACGGTCTCGAGCAGCACCTGCATCTTTTGAATATTCGTTTCCACGGCACCCCTCCATCTTTGCATGAGTTTTTGTCATGTTAGCCATGCATTATATTCGCTTTTCTTCTAAAGCCAGTTCACCCATAGTGAAGATGCTCGGATATAGAGGGGATGTCAGCGCATGAACAACGGACTGTTTACGTACTTAGCAGCATTGCTATTGTTTGGCTCCAACGGCATTATCGCCGCTGCCATCGCGCTGCCGAGCTCGGATATCGTGCTACTGCGTACGTTTTTGGGCGCACTCTCGCTTGTCACCATTCTCGCCATCACCCAACGCCATAAGTTGCAGGCGCCATCTCGCCCCCGCGAAGCCGCAGCCCTCCTCCTTTCGGGAGCCGCGCTGGGCGCCAGCTGGATTTTTCTGTTCCGCGCCTACCAGACGATCGGCGTCGGCGTATCCTCGCTGCTGTACTACTGCGGCCCCATCATCGTCATGGCGCTCTCGCCGTTTATCTTTGGCGAAAAACTGACCGGCAGCAAAATCGCCGGCTTTATCGCCGTCGCCTGCGGCGCTTTTCTCATTGCAGCGCAAGGTCTCGGCGGCAACATGCCCATTGCGGGCATCGTCTGCGGCATCGCCTCGGCATTTTGCTATGCGCTGATGGTCATCGCTAGCAAGGGTGCGCCGCACATCGAGGGTCTCGAGAACTCCGCGCTCCAGGTGAGCGCCGCCTTTGTGACCGCGCTGGTCCTTACGCTCGTCACCCAAGGCGCTCCCTCGTTTTTCTCCCCCGACATCGCCGCAGGCATCGATTGGCGCACCGTCGTCATGCTCGGCGTCGTCAACACCGGCATCGGTTGCCTGCTCTACTTTAGTGCCGTCGCCAAGCTGCCCGTCCAGACCGTCGCGGTCGTCGGCTACCTCGAGCCGCTTTCGGCCGTCGTGTTCTCGGCTGTCCTTTTGGGCGAAGCCATAACACCGGTCCGCCTGATGGGCGCCGCGCTTATCATCGGCGGCGCGATTTTTTGCGAACTCGCCGGCAAACGCGCAAACGCCAAGGCTGGCATCGCCCAGACAGTACGTGCTTAAAAGCCCCTGCTTTGAAATGCTACCTGGGTAGATAAATAATCCCCAGCTGAGGATTATTGTCTAAAATAACCCGATGTGCCAAACTGCTCTTGTATGTATAAAGACGGCATAAAGTTTTTTGTCCTAGACAGATAACCGGATGTCTAAGGGAGTCCTCGTGGCACACAATAAACTGGAGGCAAACCTCCAAGACCAGCACGGGCAAGGCGGGCACGGAGCCATCCCCCTCTCCGCTGGCATGCTGCTCGTAACGCTCGGCGTCGTCTATGGTGACATCGGCACGAGCCCCATGTACACCATGAAATCAATCGTCGCCAACAACGGCGGCATCGGTACCGTCAGCGAGGACATGATCCTGGGCGCGCTTTCGCTCGTCATCTGGACCATGACGCTCGTGACCACGGTCAAGTACGTGGTAATCGCCATGAAGGCCGACAACCACAACGAAGGCGGCATCTTCGCCCTGTTTAGCCTGGTGCGAAAAGTGGCACCATGGCTGATCCTACCTGCCATGATCGGCGGCGCGGCACTGCTCGCCGACGGCATCCTCACCCCCGCGGTCACGGTCACCACAGCCATCGAGGGTCTGCGCACCATCGAATGGGGCCATGCGCTGCTGGGCGACGGCCAGACCAACGTCATCATCATCACAATCATCATTATCTGCGGCCTATTTGCCATGCAGCGCGCCGGCACCTCGTCAATCGGCAAGCTCTTCGGCCCGCTCATGACGCTGTGGTTCCTGTTCCTGGCAGGCGCCGGTCTGTTCAACATGCTCGGCAACCTGTCCATCTTGCGCGCGCTCAACCCCATCCGCGGCATTATGTTCCTGTTCTCGCCCATCAACCATTCGGGCATTATGGTGCTCGGCTTTGTCTTCCTGTCGACAACCGGTGCCGAGGCACTCTACTCGGACATGGGCCACGTGGGCAAGGCAAACATCTATGCATCCTGGCCATTTATTAAGGCGGCCCTTATCCTCAACTATCTGGGTCAGGGAGCTTGGCTACTCGCCAATAACTCCAACCCCCAGATGCTCGCGATGGATATCGTTAACCCGTTCTATATGATGCTTCCCGAGCCCCTGCGCCCCTTTGCCATTGTGCTTTCGGCCGTGGCGGCCATCATCGCCTCGCAGGCGCTCATCACCGGCTCGTTCTCGCTGGTATCCGAGGCAACGCGCCTCAACCTTATGCCGCACCTACGCATCCACTACCCCAGCGACACCAAGGGTCAGCTCTATATTCCGCTCGTCAACAACATCATGTGGGTCGGCTGCATCTTCATCGTGCTGTTGTTCCAGAACTCCGAGCGCATGGAAAGCGCCTATGGCCTCGCCATCACCGTGACCATGCTCATGACCACCACGCTGCTGACGAGCTATATCGCCGGCATCCTCAAGCACAAGCTGGGCGCCTGCATCTTTGCCCTGCTCTTTGGTGCCATTGAGCTGTGCTTCTTCGCTTCGTGCCTCACCATGTTCTTTGACGGCGGCTACGTCATGATTTTCCTGGCCGCACTGCTGTTCGGCCTTATGTATGTGTGGCGTCGCGGCACCGCCATCGAGCGCACGCAGACGATTCTGCTGCCCGTCTCCAAGTACATCGACCAGCTCAACCGCCTGCGCAATGACGAGACCTACCCCGTGCTCGCCGACAATCTGGTGTTCCTCACCAACAGCCCCGACCCGCTCACGCTCGACCGCGACGTGCTCTATTCCATCCTGGACAAACATCCCAAGCGCGCCAAGGCATACTGGTTCATCAACGTGCATGTCACCGATGAGCCCTATACGCACGAATATTCCGTTGAGACCTTTGGCACGGACTTCCTCTTCCGCGTTCGCCTGGACCTGGGCTTTAAGGTCAACCAGCGCGTCAACGCCTATCTGCGTCAGATCGTCGGCGACCTGATGGCTTCGGGTGAGCTGCCTCCGCAGCATCACACCTACTCCATCTACGAGACACGCGGCAACGTGGGCGACTTCCGCTTTTGCATGCTGCGCAAGATGCTTGCCCCCGAAACGGACATCAACCGCAATGACCACCGCGTGATGGCCATCAAGTACGCCGTCCGCCGCGCCTGCGGAAGCCCGGCACGCTGGTACGGTCTTGAGAACTCGGCCATCATCATCGAGTACGTGCCGCTGTTTGCCCGCATGCGCCCGGCCGTTAAGCTCGTGCGCACCCAGGTGCCGCTCGAAGTTCAGATTGAAGAGGCCGAGGAAATGGAAGTCGACATCTTCTCGGACGACTTGGTCAACGGCAACGAGGCCGGTAGGGACATGAACGTCGATCCCACCGAGCTGCTCGAGAGCGTCGCCGATACGCCCGAACAGCAACAGCTCGACGGCCTCGAGAGCGAACAACTCAACGACGCCAACTTCTAGCGACGTCACAAATTCAACGACAGCGGCCCTGCACCTCACGGGAGATGCAGGGCCGTCTTGTATTGCAGTAAAGCTAGCGGCTACGAACGACGCGGCTCGGGAACCACGAGCCTATCGGGGCTCGCGCCCTCGGCATCCATCAGGCTCACGTAGCGAATCGACGGATCCCCATACATCGCGTAGTAATAATTGCCCGTGCGCGCGCTAAAGCATCCGGTGTAGATAGTCTTCTCGAACTTGCCATCGCCCATCCTGGACGCTCCCTCGATCATCACCACACCCTCGAGCGAGCGGAACATGCGAACGACATTTTCGGTCTCGCTCTCCTTTTGCGGGTAATTGGCATTGAGGTACGCCGCCTTTACAAAACGGCTCGGCGAATAGCAATCGCCCGGAATGCCGCGCATGCCGGCACCGGCTCCATAGGGCTTGAGCTCGGCGCCACGCCATGTCGCCGTCTGCGGAAAATCGCTTGTGGCGGTGATATAGGTGCGCAGGTTTTCCATGTGCCACGGGAAGGTGGGCTGGTTGGCAAGGGTGTCGACCGGATCGTCGTATACATGCAGGCCGTCAGCCATCATCTCGACCACGATGCTGCGCTGGCTGTCGCCGATAATCCAATGGAGCAGCGACACGCCCAGCCCCTCTCCGGCAGATTTGGCGACAATCACCGTGTCGCGCAGCGCGGCCTCGACCTCATCAACCGTCGAGAACGTCGCTGCCACCCACAGGGGAAACTCATAGGCCGCAATATTGTTCTTGCCGTCGACAGGGCCCTCGGCATACTCGGCATAACCCGGGAAATTGAGACCCGCCACGGCAAGGCCCGCATCGTTGCCGCAGTCGAAGAACATAGGGTAGTTCTTGTAATCGATGCACATACCGATCACCGCGTGCGCCGCTGTCGCGTCATCGATAAACGAATACGGAATGTGAAATCCGCGCGGCATCACGCGAACCTGTTGGCCGTAGTCAAAGCTCCAGTCGAGATTGCGGCCCAGATACATGTGGCCAGAATTATCGGTAAATCGAATACTCGTACACATAGCGCCTCCTAGCTTTACGTTCTTGCTAATTTCATTGTCTCCAAACAAAAAGGCGCTAAACACAAAAGCCCGGACATGACAACAATGTCATGCCCGGGCCAAAAGAGACGAAGTGCGGTGCTTTGGTCCCCTTAGACCAACTTTCCAAGACAGTGATCGATCATATGCTGGATCATCTGTGCCTCAAAGCCCGCGTAGTCGCGGCGGCACTCCTTCATCTTGCCGTCGACGATCTGGTCAAAGGCAACCTTGCACTTGATGTAGCGCGTGGACTTGGTGACCTCCTCGTGCGTCAGGCAGCTCTCCTCCATCTTGCTGGCACCCAGGCCAAACACCAGACGGGGGTTGTAGAGCACATGGGGCTCGCCGGCGTCGTCCAGATAGACGCAGACCTTCTTGGTGACGCCGATCTGGTTGGCGGCAAGGCAGCCGGCATCGTCGAGCGACTTGATGGTATCGATCAGGTCCTGTGCCACCGACTCGTCCTCGACGGTCGCGACCTCGCAACGCTGGGACAGAATAGCCTCGTCGTGGCAGAGCTCTTTAATCATACGTTCCTCCATAGGGGTCGTTGTAACTGCTTAAGTATACGGTACCCACACATTTTCATGCGAAAAATACCGTCCGTCTGCTACAAAGCGCCGAACATCAACATGCGAGGAACATCAACCTTTCAAAGGCGATATAGTAGTTGAGTTCGTGTCAATCGGCCTAAACTCGGGGCCGAACAAGGAAAGGGTATGCATGGACGAACTTTTTCACGTCAGTGAGCGCAAGTCCACAATCGGGACCGAACTTCGCGCTGGACTGACAACATTCCTGGCGATGGCCTACATCATCGCCGTCAACCCTGCGGTGCTCTCGGGCGCCGGCATCGATGCGGGAGCGCTCGCCTGCGCCACCTGCCTGGGCGCCGGCATCATGACCATCTGCATGGGCATCTTCGCCAACCGCCCGCTCGCCTGCGCGTCGGGCTTAGGCGTCAACGCGATGATCGCTGGAATCACCACCACCGTCTGCGGCGGTGACTGGCACGTGGCCATGAGCGTCATCTTCCTTGAGGGCGTCGTCATCTTGCTGCTCGTGCTTTGTGGCCTGCGCGAGGCCATCATGGACGCCATCCCGGTTGTCCTGCGTCACGCCATCTCGGTGGGTCTGGGCCTGTTCATCGCCATGATTGGCCTGTGCGATGCCGGCATTATCACCGCTGGCGCCGGCACACTCGTCGGTCTGGGCGACATCACCTCCCCCACCTTCATCGTCGGCATCATCTCCATCCTGGTGACAGTCGCCCTCGCCTGCCGCAACGTCCCCGGCTCGCTGCTCATCGGCATCGTCGTCGCCGTCATCGCCGGTATCCCCCTAGGTGTGACCCAGGCTCCGACCGGTATCATCGCCCCGCTCGATTTCTCGAGCATCGGTGGCCCCATCGCCGACGCCGGCGGCGTGCCTGCCATCGTCAAGGTCCTTACCGACCCCGCGCTCCTCGTCATCTCGTTCTCGCTGCTCATGAGTGACTTCTTCGACACCATGGGCACCGCGATGGCCGTGGCCAAGCAGGGCGAGTTCCTCACCGACGACGGCAACGTCGAGAATATCAAGGAGATTCTGATCGTCGACTCCGCCGCCGCTGCTGTGGGCGGTTTCATGGGCGTCTCCTCCATCACCACCTTCGTCGAGTCCACCTCTGGTGCTGCCGACGGTGGCCGCACGGGCCTCACCTCCGTCACCACCGGCGTGCTGTTCATTCTCGCCGCGTTCTTCTCCCCCATCGTCACCATCGTTTCCAGCGCCGCCACCTGCGGTGCTCTGGTCTACGTCGGCTACCTCATGATGAGCGAGGCCTCCGAGATCGACTGGTCCGACGTGTCGCAGGGTTTCCCGGCGTTCATGATTGTCGCCGGCGTGCCCTTCACCTACTCCATCTCTGCCGGCATTGGCCTGGGCTTTATCGCCTACGTGATCGTCGCACTCTTTAAGGGCGAGGCCTCCAAGATCAAGCCGCTCATGTGGATCGCAGCCCTTGCCTTCCTCGTCTACTTCTTTGTGGCGTAACAGCATAGTCTGCTAAAGCAAAACAACAAGGCGCGGAGTCGCATCGAGCGGCTCCGCGCCTTTCTTTTAGCGTCTGCCCCCGTGTCAGCGTGCGACAATTGAGGCTGTCAATATCACAACACCGAGAGAAGCCTGCCTTGGAAGCGCATCATAAGCAGATAACCGTTTATTCAGAGTGTGCGGAGGGCGCGCCCGTCATCTACCTCCCCGTTGTCATGGGCGACGGTAGTAAAGTCTACGAGCGCTGCCGAGAGCTCGACTGCCCGCCGTTTACCCTTGTCGCCATTGGAGGGCTCGATTGGAATCGCGAGCTGAGCCCCTGGGCATGCGACGGAACTATACGAGATGCCGAGCCCTTTGGCGGACAGGCTGCTGGTTTTCTTGACGAGTTGTTGAAGCAGATAATCCCCCAGGCCGAATCATCGCTCCCGCAACCGCCTGCCTGGCGCGGCGTTGCCGGCTACTCGTTGGCGGGTCTTTTTGCACTGTGGGCACTTTGGCAAACAGATGTCTTTGAGCGCGCAGCGAGTGCATCGGGGTCGCTGTGGTTCCCTGGCTTTATCGACTACGCGCGCGAGCGCACGATGACAGCTACGCCCGACGCCGCCTATCTGTCGCTCGGTAAAAAGGAAACCAAGACGCCCAACCGCATGATGCGGCACGTACTCGACGATACGCACGCGATGGAAGAGTTGCTTATCGAGCGCGACATTCCAACAACGCTGGAGCTCAACCCCGGCAATCACTTTGCCCAAACTGACCTGCGCATGGCGCGCGGCATCCACTGGATACTGACGCATTAAAAATGGCGTCCACGCGTACATACGCATGGACGCCATTTTTAATTTGGCTGAACGCAGCTACTATTCGACAGTCTCCTCGAGTTCAGATACGGTGGGCGTCGAGGATTGGGACATGGAAGTCCTTTCATGATGGAAGGGCGATCAGGCATATCGGATAACCTGCCCGAACGATACGATCCGAACCATTGTACGCGATACACTATGCCTCGCACGCGCCGCCACCTGCAAACACTAGCGCTATTTCCAAACGCGCTCGGCAATGCGCTTGACCAGCGCGATCTTTGCCCATTGCTCATCCTCGGTCAGCTTGTTGCCAATCTCGCAGCTGGCAAAGCCGCACTGAGGCGACAGATACAGGTTCTCGAGCGGCACGTACTTTGCGGCTTCACGGATGCGCTCGACGATAACATCCTCGTTCTCGAGCTCTGCCGCCTTGGTGGTTACCAAGCCCAGCACGACCTTCTTGCCCGGGGCAACGTACTTGAGCGGCTCAAAACCGCCGGCGCGCGGCGTATCGAACTCCAGGTAAAATGCATCGACATCCTCGTTTGCGAACAGGTACGGCGCGATGGGGTCATAGCCGCCCTCGAAGGCATAGGTGGAGTGGTAGTTGCCGCGGCACACATGCGTGTTGATGACCAGATCGTCGGGCTTGTCCGCGATGGCGGCATTGTTGAGCGCCACGCCCAGCTCGCTTACCTTTTGCAGGTCGACCGGGCTCATGCCGGTTTTGGCGACAAAATCGGTGTCGCAGTAGATGCCCCAGGTGCAGTCATCAAACTGGATGTTGCGGCAGCCTGCTGCGTACAGGTCGGCGATCACCGTGCGATAAGCGGCTGCGATGGCGTCGGCAAGTTCCTCATCGGTCTTATAGACAGCGCGCAGGCTCTCCTGCTGGCCGTCGCAGCGGTCGAGCGTGACTTCGGAGAACGTCTGGATCGGCGCCGGAATGGTTTGCCGCGCGACCTGGCCCTCCCCCTCGAGCGCCTTGACAAATATAAAGTGCTCGACGAACGGATGGTTCTCGCCGCTAATGGGGCCGGTTACCACGGCGGTGTCGGCTGTGGTCTCCTCGTCGTGGAACATATAACCCGTACGCGAGGCACGGCGTTCAATGCCGTTAAGGCCCCACATAAAATCGAGGTGCCAGTAGCTGCGGCGAAACTCACCATCGGTGATGACCTGCAGGCCGGCGGCCTTCTGCTTTGCCACCAAATCGCGAATGGCATCGTCCTCGACGGCCTTAAGGCCGGAAGCGTCGAGTTTACCCGCGACATAGGCGGCACGGGCGTCCTTTACAGCCTGCGGACGAAGAAAGCTGCCGACAATATCGGCGCGAAACGGCGCGTTCGGTTGAATCGAAGTGCTCATAGATATCTCCCTTTGCATTGGTTGCTTTACTGGGACAGAGTATGAGCGCTCATATGACCATCGTAAAATATACGTTTATAACAGTTTGATATAGATGCTTCCTATATCAGTCTGGACTGTCATAAAGAGACTTGAACCGTGCGGAGCACAGCAGCCTAGATATGCTGACGAATCGCGTCGATATAGGCCCGACCGTAGCGCGTGAGCGTCGTGTTCTTGCGCGTGATGATGCCAATCTCCATGTACTCGTCCACGTCGAGCGGAATCGAGATAATGCCGGGGCCGTTGAGCTCGTGGCTGATCACGCCCGAGCATACCGTGTAGCCGTTGAGGCCCATGGCCAGGTTGAACAACGTCGCACGGTCGCGCACGCGGATATTTTTGCGACGCTCGAACGTCGAGGTCAGCTCCTCGGAATAGTAAAACGAGTTGTAGCTGCCCTGCTCGTAGGACAGGAACGGGTAGTCTTCCAGATCCTCGAGCGTCACGCTGGAGCGGTCCGCCAGCGGATGGTCGGCGCAGACGAAGACATGCGGCGTGGCGCAGAAGAGTCCTTCGAACACGAGCTCGTTGGCCACCAGCATGCGCTCGATGACCTCGCGGTTATGCTCGGATAAGTACAGGATGCCCAGTTCGCTTTTCATATGCGCGACATCCTCGATAATCTCGTGAGTCTGCTCCTCGCGCAGGGTGAAGTCGTAGCGCGCGGCATCGAACTCGCGGATCACGTCGACAAACGCGTTGACGGCAAAGGAATAATGCTGGCAGCTCACACTAAAGTGCGGCACCTGCTCGGATGCGCCCTTGTACTTGCCCTCGAGCAGGTCGGCCTGGTCGAGTACCTGGCGCGCATAGCCCAAGAAGGTCTCGCCTTCCTCGGACACAATGACGCCCTTGTTGGTGCGCTCAAAGATGTGCACACCCATCTCGTTTTCGAGATCGCGAATCGACGCGGTAATCGAAGGCTGCGATACAAAGAGCCGGCGCGAGGCCTCGGTAATGCTGCCGCATTCGGCAACTTTGACGACATATCTGAGCTGCTGGAGCTTCATGGCTGTCTCCTTAGCTGTTCGTGAGATTCGCGTCGGCAGTACCCGGCAGGCGCATAAACGGCGGCATCTCCCCCGTCGCGGCGCAAGCGGCAATCTGATGCAAAGCCCCGGCAACCGCATCGTCTGCCGCAGCGCCGATATGCCAGCGCGCGGCAGCCGTGACAGCCTCGTTGGCATTGGCGACTGCAACGGAGTTGGGAACGGCATCGATCATGGGCAGGTCGTTATCGGAATCGCCGAATACGGCCACCTCGTCGGGCGTCAGGCCCAAAGCGCGCGCCAACTCCAGCGCAGCGCAACCCTTGTCCCAACCAGCCGGAAGGATGTCAAACAGGCGCACACGGTTGTTGGGAAACACGAGCGAGAGTTCCGGCACCTCGGCGGCAACGCGCTCACGTAGCTCCGCGAGCTCCTCACGCGAACGGGCACTCCAGATATTCGCCTTAAACACCGGCACGTCATCGACGACGGGACGGCACGGGGCTTCTTCGCCTTTGAGCCATGCGTTGCCGCCCGACTCCATGGCGCGACGAACGCGCTCGGGATCACTCGTCACGCAATAGGCATCGTTGCCCCAAAAGTCATCGCCCAGGCTATAGACCTTCAGATAGGTATCGTCGGTCTCTTGCTCAAGATAGTCGGCAAGACGCATGAGGGCACCGTTGTCGCTCGCACGGGAGGCAACAACCTCGCCGTCGACAAACATCACCTGGCCGTTACAGAACGCACCGGTCGAAAAACACTCGGAACGGTTTTTGAACATCCAGCCCATCGCGGACGGCTGACGACCCGAAACCGGCCCAAAGTGCAGACCCGCCGCCTGCATGGCATGAATACCCTCAATGGCGTAGTCGCTGGCGCCGTCATGCCCGGCTGGAATCAGCGTATCGTCCATATCGGTCAGCACAAGTTTAATCATAAGGCCCCCATTCGTATCGGTCCTACCTATTGTAACGACCTGCCAAAATAAACCTGTCCCTTTTTGGCAGGTGCGCTAGTATAGGGAACAACAGATTCGATGCGGGAGTGCCGGCGGTGCAAACCACAAGGCTGAGAGGGCATGGGGCCCAATCCTTTGAACCTGTCAGTTAATGCTGGCGTAGGGAGCATGCCGCCTTTACAGGGGCGCTGTCTATGCACAGCGCCCCTTTTCTATGCCAAGGAGGCATGTGCAGTGATTGATTCGGAACAGCTTAAGCAAAATGTGGTCAAGGCCGTAGAGGAGATTCGCGCCACCAATCCGATGGCCGGCTCCATCACCAACACGGTGACGATCGACTTTGTCGCCAACGCACAGCTCGCCGTGGGCGGATCGGCTGCCATGGTCTATCTGCCCGACGAGGGCGAAGCGCTCGTTGCCGGCGGCGGCGCCATCTATCTCAACATGGGCACGCTCTTCCCTATCTACGAGCAGACGATTCCCCGCGCGGCGAAGGCGGCACACGACGCCGGCAAGCCCTGGGTGCTCGATCCGGTGGGCCTGGGCATCGGTAGCCTGCGCACCCAGCTGGTAAACGAGCTCAAGCAGTACAAGCCCGCCATCGTGCGCGGCAACGCCTCCGAGATTATCGCGCTCGCCGGCCTGTGGGGTCTTGAGGGCGAGACGGCCGATCTGAGCCGCGTGCGCGGTGTCGATACCACCGACACGGTCGACGCCGCCCGTGGTGCCGCCGTGGAGCTCGCCCGCTACACCGGCGGCGCCGTAGTGGTCTCGGGCGAAGTCGACCTGATTACCGACGGCACGACCGTGGCCAAGTCCCACGGCGGCAGCCCGCTCATGTCCAAGATCACCGGCTGCGGCTGCTCGCAGGGCGGCGTGCTGGCCGTGTACGCCTGCGCCGCCGACCCGTTTACGGCAGCCGTCTGCGGCACCGCCGTCTACAACGTGGCCGGCACGCGTGCCGCCGCTGTCGCCGACGCCCCGGCAAGCTTTAAGGTCGCCTTTATCGACGAACTCTACCGCGCAACCGCCCAAGACATTGCCGACAACCGACTCGAGCTCGAGGAGGCATAGGCCATGTCCGATCCCGCAACCAATACCGGCATGAACACGCTCGTCGCCGTGGCCATCGCCCCCTGCGGCACCGGCGATGAGCTCTCCGCCGAGGTCGCCGAGGTCGTGCGCGTCATTCGCGAGAGCGGCCTTCCCAACCGCACCACCTCGATGTTCACCGAGATCGAGGGCGACTGGGACGAGGTCATGCAGGTCGTGCGCGACGCAACCTTTGTGTTGGCGAGCAAGGGCATCCGCACCGAAGTCGTGCTCAAAGCCGATATTCGGCCCGGATTTACCGACACCATGACCGGCAAGCTCGAGCGCATGGAAGCACAGATCAAAAAGCAGGAGGAAGCACGATGAGCATCCGCGACAACCTTGATATCTCGGCCTATCTGGTACTCGGCCCCGAAAACACGCTGGGACGTCCCGTGGGCGATGTAGTGGCCCAGGCGCTCGACGCCGGCTTTACCTGCATCCAGGTGCGCTCCAAGGTGGCAAGCGCCCGCGAGATCATTGCGCTGACCGGCGACGCCGCGCAGGCAATCGCACAGGCTGGCAAGACCGGTCAGGTCGCCCTGTTAATCGATGACCGCCTGGACTGCGTACTCGCCGCGCGCGAGCAGGGCATTGCCGTCGACGGCGTGCACGTGGGCCAGAGCGATATTCCCGTCGAGGTCTGCCGCAAGCTGCTGGGCCCCGATGCCATTGTGGGCCTTTCGGCCCGTTGCGAGGAGATGCTCGAGTACGTCAAGACCGCCGACATGAGCCTAGTCGACTATCTAGGCATCGGCCCGCTCCACGAGACTGAGACCAAGCGCGATTGCGGACGCGCAGCCGATGGCTCCATCATCACCAAGAGCTTTGAGGACCTGGCCGCACTCCACGCGGCAAGCCCCGTGCCCATCGTGGTGGGCGGCGGCGTTAAGACAGCCGACTTGCCGCAGCTTAAGGCCACCGGCGTCGACGGCTTCTTTGTGGTGAGCGCTGTCTGCAGCGCCGATGACCCCCACGCCGCGGCCAAGGAACTCGTCGACACCTGGCAGCAGGCATAGGCTCAGGCCGAGCAACTGATTCGCGGCCTCATATCTTCAGCAATGGAAAGCGCATCCCGGTTCGAACGCCCATTCCGGGATGCGATTTCCGCATGCGACCCTTACCCCGCCAGATACGCTTCCAGCTCGGGCAAGGTCGCCTCCGCATTGCGGCGACCAATCTGGTAGATGCGTTCAAGTTCATCCGGTTCGCGGCACAGCGACGGCACCTTCACCGATTCGCTCGGCCGTACCACAAAGATCTCGCCGGCAGCCTCGCGACGTGCCAGGTCATCGATCGTGGCATTGTAGACCTCATGCCGGTGCTCAAGCGCTGCGACAAACTCCGGATAGTGACGGAACACGCGCCGCAGCATGGGCATCACGCTGTTGGGCTGCTTCACAAAGCCCGCCGGCTGCGTGAGTACCACGATATTGCGGTCATACCCCTGCGCAAACAGCCAAGCGCTGGGAATGGAATCGGCCACGCCGCCATCCAGGTACTTGCGGCCCTCAATGGCGACAGGACGCGTCGCCACGGGAATTGCCGACGACGCCCGGATCCACTCGATATCGCGCTCATCGCCATAGGGCAGGTCGTGATAGACGGCCTTGCCCGTCTCGATATCGGTACACACGCACGTAAACCGCATGGGGCAGGCGCGATACGCCTCCAAGTCGATGGGATCGCGCTCGATAGGCACCTCGTGATAGGCAAAATCGGCATTGAACATGTCGCCGGTTCGCAACCAGCTTGCTACACCCGCATAGCGCTTATCGGCGCAATAGGCCTTGTTGTAGCGAATGGCGCGGCCGATCTGGCGCGATTTAAAGTTGTAGCCAAACGCCGCGCCCGCCGAGACACCCACCATATGGTCGCAGGTCAAACCGTGCTCCATCCAAACGTCGAGCACGCCCGCCGTATACATACCGCGGTAGCCGCCTCCCTCGAGTGCCAGCCCCACCGTGCGCGTCGTATCCGGCTGTGCCATGCGACCATCTCCGTTCCTGCGTTTTAAACCGGGACAAGTATACCCGTCAACATATATCGTCCCAGTCGCATTTTTATCGAACATCGCATCGTCGCGCTACCGCCTGTCGAATAATAGCCGCCCACAGCATGTGCACCCATATATAATTGTGCACTATTGTTTACACTACTCAGCTGTTATCAACAGCGAACATTAGCCGGCAAATTAACTCAACAACGCGGCAAGGCGGGGGCCTGGATACATGCAAAGCGCTGAGCAACGATGCATGTACACAACGAGCTCGCCCGACGCAATCCGCCCCGACCTCAGAAAGCCGCTTAGAACATGGATACTGTCAGCAATTACACCGAAACGCTCGAAAAGACCGTCCGTGACCTTCTCGAGCGGCAGGAGGATCTGATCAGGACTGCCTTTACCGACCAGCTTACCGGGCTTGGCAACCGTGGCGGCTTTGCCCGTTCCCTCGAGGAGCTCTGGGAGCAGGACGCCCCCGTTACCATGGCGTTCATCGATATCGACAATCTCAAGCACTGCAACGACGTCTTTGGGCATGACGAGGGCAACCGCTATATCTTGCAGGTAAGTCTCTATCTTAAGCTGTATATGAAGGTGGGCGAAGCGGCGTTTCGCATAGGCGGCGACGAGTTTGCCATTCTATCTACGATTGCAACCGAGGACGACCTCGCCGAACGTCTGAAACACTGCCGAACGGTTCTGCTCAAAAACAACGATTCCGAGATGCCCCACTCGTTTAGCTACGGAGTGTCACATGCCGACCCCGCCCTGGGCGAAGCTTCCAATCGCATGACGCTCGATGCCGACCATCGCATGTACGACTACAAGCTACGTCATGCCATGCACCTCGATCGACGCAATATCACGCAAGTTCACGCCGACGACTTCGAAATAAGCGATCGAATTTTTGACACCTTTTCGATGCTCAACGAGGGCCGTTATTTCTTTATCGAGAACTTGGACAAACATCGCACCCTTTGGTCACAAGGCGCCTTGCGCGACCTTGGCCTTCCCTCGGAGCACATAGACAACTGTCGCGATTACTGGAAAACGCGCGTCCATCCCGACGACCTTGAGGCCTGCATCAACGACATCGACCAAGTCTACAACGGCACCAAGCACCGTCGCGTCATGCAGTATCGTGTGCGCAACGCCGTCGGCGACTACGTCCTTTGCCGTGCTCGCGGGTTTCGTATCGACGGCGACGGAAATGTCCCCTCGCTCTATGTCGGCGAGCTCGTCAACCACTCACTTGCCGAAACCGTCGACGCCGCCACAGGCCTCGGAACGCAGCGCATGCTGGCCAACGCCATCGACGCCTGCCGCCGCGATCGTTGCGAGACAGGGCTTATAGCGGTGCGCGTTCGTGGCACGACAAAGCTCAACGAGCTCTACGGGGCCGAGGCTGTCGACAACATGCTTGCCGAATACGCAGGCCGCATGCTGTCGATCACTCGCGGCAGGAGCCGGGTCTACCGTTCACGAAGCGTTCAGTTCGTCGTGCTCAGCAACGACCTAGACCACGAGGCATTCGAGCAACTGACCCGCCACCTTAAAGAGGCCGTTTTCGCTCCTGTTCGAATCGCAGGCGACACCATTACTCCCGTCTGCCTTGTCGTCCCGGCCTTTTACGAGCACTTAACCCATCAAGCGACCGCCGTTTTAGGCGAACTCGACCGTCGCCTTCGCACGGCCGGCGGGCTTGTTCCCAACGACAGCCTCCCCATACCCGAGGCGGAGCGCAAAAGCGCCATAGCCGAACGTATCGACTCGCTCACGGGTCTCTATCGACCCAGCGAGTTTATGCGGCGCGCCAACGCATTTCTCGAGGCAAGGTGCAACGGCACCTGGTGCATCGCCACGGTCGACATGGGCCACATGCGCCTGTTTAATGAATGGCACGGCCAGGCCGAGGGCGACCGCGTACTCGCCGATGTGGGCACGGTCCTCAAGGACATCGAGAATGCCGATATGGGCGTCGCAGGGTACTGGGGCCAAGATGACTTTTGTGTACTCATCCCCTTTAAGCACATCACCGTCCATCAAATCTACAACCGCGTTCGCGAGGCCGTAGCCAGACATGATGACGGCGTAGGTTTTTGGCCGTCCATGGGCGTTTACCCCATCGACTCCAATGAGGAGATCGCCATCGATGCGCAGGCAAAGGCCATGTTTACCAATCGACGCGCCAAAAACGACTTCAAGGAGCGCATTGCCATTTTCCGCCCCGCGGAGTACGAGCGCGAAGTCGCGTTCCACCGCACGCTGACCGAATTCCAGTACGCGCTGTCAAATGGTCGAATCACGTACTATCTTCAGCCCCAGGTCGATATGGAAACCGGCGAGATTATTGGCGCCGAAGCACTCACCCGCTGGATTGACAAGGACGGCTCTCTCATTTCGCCCGCAGCGTTTATCCCCACACTCGAGGAAAGCGGCTTTGTAGTGACGCTCGACAAGTACATTTGGCAGGGTGTCGCCATATGGCTTCGCGAGCGTCTCGATCGCCGTCTTCGCGTGGTTCCGGTCTCGCTTAATGTGTCGCGCGTGGATATCCTTGCCTGCGACGTTGCCGAACATATGGGGGCGCTCGCCGCCCAATACAACCTACCGCCCGAGCTCATGCGTATCGAGATCACCGAGACGGCTTATACGGGAGAATCCGAGGCCGTGGATAAGCTGACCGCAGATCTGCACACCCGCGGCTTCTCGACCTATATGGACGATTTTGGCACCGGTCAGTCCACGCTCGCGATGCTCAAGAACGTCAACGTCGACGTCATCAAGCTCGACCGCACCTTTGTGCCCACCGACCGCGATCAAGGCCGCAGCACGCAAATCATTTCATCGATGCTCGAAATGGCGCAGTCGCTCCATCTGCCCGTCGTGGTCGAAGGCGTCGAGACAAATGAGCAGGCGAACATGCTACGACAAATGGGCGCCCGCTACGCTCAGGGCTTCCTCTACTACCGCCCCATGCCGGCGAAGGATTTTGAGGCATTGCTCGATGGTGGCAATAACAACTGATACGCTCGCGCGCAAAACGCCACCGTCGAAGGGGACATTTGTCTCCATTAGCTAACTTATATCCCCAATTCAAACCGAATTGGGGATATGATACAAACCGTTGTTCCGCCCAAGGAGGTTATCCATCATGAACGAGTCATATCGCCTGGGCGAGCAATCGATTATTGCCTATCTTCAGCGACTTGCGAACGGCGTCTCGACCGCTGAACTCGATGTTGCCGCGCTGCCTGCTGAGCTACGCGCCGTTGGTGAGCAACTGCAAAAGACGCATGCCATCCTGCAACAAGAGCGCCAGCTGCTTGAGCGCAACGCCTATATCGATCCGCTCACCAACTTGGGCAACCGCAACGGATTCGACCGCCACGTCGAGCAACTCTGGCGCAAAGGCGACCCCTTCACCTGCGCCTATATTGACATCGACCATCTCAAGCATTGCAATGATAGGTTTGGCCACGCCGAAGGCAATCGCTATATTCTGAGCATCTGCCGCACGCTCTCCGAAACCATGGAGCACGATGAGATGCTGTTCCGTATCGGTGGAGACGAGTTTGTGCTTATCTCGCTCTCCGCAAACGAGATTGAACTCGAGCAGCGCTTGGAGCAGGTACGTGCCAGGCTGATCGAGGCGAGCTCAGGTGGCAAGGCGCCCATGATCGGCAGCTTTAGCTTTGGCTGCTCGCGCGTCGATCCACTTGCTGGCGACACGCGTCGCCAGATGACAATGGATGCCGATCGCAAGATGTATCGCTATAAGCTTATGCATCGTGTGCAGCAACCGAAAGACGATGACGCGCCGCAACACCCAATCGTCGATCAGCTTCCCTGCAACGACCGGGTGTTCCAAGCGATCTCCATGAGCTCCGAGACGCGCTATCCGTTTATCCTCAATCTCGATACGGGAGAATCGCAATGGTCGGTTAACGCCGTGCGCGATTTTGACCTGCCCTCCCAGCACCCTTTTAACTCACTCGACATGTGGCTCGCCCGCGTTCATCCCGAGGACCGCGACAACTTACGTGCCGAGCTCGACATGGTGATAAACGGCACGTGGCACTTCCACTACATGCAGTATCGCGTAATGGATGCCACCGGAAAATACGTGCTTTGCGACTGCACGGGCTACCGCTTGGACGGCACCGATACCGAGCCCGGCATGTATGTGGGCATTATCATCAACCGAAGCTTGGCAGATACGACCGATTCCGTGACCGGCTTGGGCGATATTCACGCCCTGGTCAACGCCATTGGCGAAATGCGTCGCGTGGCGCGCAAGGCTGGTTTGATCGCCATCAAAATCGACGATATCGCTCAGGTCAATGCCCGCTTTGGCTTTGATGCGGGCGACCGCGTTTTGGCAGAATGTGCCGCCTGTCTGGTGGAATGCTCGCGCGGTAAGGGTCGTATGTTCCGCTCGACGGGGCCGATGTTCGTGGCTCTTTTCGACGACTTTGATCCCGAAGAAACCGATGCGATTGCAGAGGAAATCGAGCGGTTCCTGGGTTCGCCCGTGCTCTTTGGCCCATTTGAATATCAGCCACCCATTCGCGTGGCCACACTCCATCTGGACGGCGTCGACCGTCAGCCCGTTTCCATTTTGAACGAGCTCAAAGCGTTGCTCGGGAAAGCCGTGCAGGTGCCAGGCACCAAACTGGATTAGCACCGCGCCCACACCGCCTCCCCCATCGTGCGATAATCCTCTGCAGAAGTCACCGACAGCAGAGGGAGTTTGTGATGAAGGTTCTTTTGGTCAATGGCAGCCCCAAGGTAAACGGCAACACCGCCCGCGCACTCGCCGAGGTCGCCGAGCAACTCAATGCCGAAGGCATTGATACCGAGGTGTTTCAGCTGGGCACCAAGCCCATTCGCGACTGCATTGGCTGTGGTCAGTGCGGCAAGCTCGATTGCCGCTGCACCTTTGACGATGACGTGGTGAACGAGCTGATCGCTGCCGCCGAGCAGGCAGATGGTTTTGTCTTTGGCTCGCCCGTCTACTATGCGCACCCCAGCGGACGCATCCTTTCGGCCCTCGATCGCGCCTTCTATGCCGGCAGCAAAGCCTTTGCACACAAGCCGGGCGCTGCCGTCGCCGTTGCCCGTCGCGGCGGCATGTCGACCACCTTCGACGTGCTCAATAAGTACTTCACCATCAACCAGATGCCCGTGGTTGCTTCCACGTACTGGAACAACGTGTTTGGCGCCATGCCGGGCGAGGCCGCCCAAGACGCCGAGGGCCTGGCCACCATGCGCAACATCGGCAAGAACATGGCCTGGCTCCTGCATTGTATCGAGGCAGGACAGGCCGCCGGCATCGAAGCCCCCGAAGCCGATCGCGAGCGCACCAACTTCATCAGGTAGAACGGCGGAACAAATACATGAACGTGCAAATTTTTGGCACCAAAAAGTCTTTCGATACCAAGAAGGCTCAGCGTTATTTTAAGGAGCGCCGCATTAAGGTGCAGTTTATCGACCTTAAGGAAAAGGAGATGAGCAAGGGCGAGCTCACGAGCGTGATGCAGGCGGTCGGCGGCATCGACAAGCTGCTCAACCCCAAGGCTAAGGACGAGGAGACGCTCGCGCTCATCCAGCACCTCACCCCTAGCCAGCGCTTCGACAAGCTGCTCGAGAACCAGCAGGTCTTGGCCGAGCCCATCGTGCGCAACGGCAAAAAGGCCACCGTCGGTTATTGCCCCGATGTATGGGGAGCCTGGGAGTAGCCTGTGTTATTTGCCGGCGCGTGGGTATAAGAGCAGGCGTTTGGCATATGATTCAACTGTAAGCCATGTCTAACAAAGGAGGGCACATGCCCAACAAACCCGTGAAAATCATCATGCTTACCGGATACCTCGGTGCCGGCAAGACCACGCTGCTCAACCACATCCTCGCTAACGACGGCGGTATCCGCGCCGCCGTGATCGTCAACGATATTGGCGAGATCAATGTGGACGCCAGCCTCATCGCCGACGGCGGCCTTTCCGAGACCGACGACCTCATCCCGCTCACCAACGGCTGCATTTGCTGCACGCTTTCGGACGACCTTGCTAACCAGCTGCAGGGCATCGCCGATTCGGGCAACTTCGATTACATCATCATCGAGGCCTCGGGCATTTGCGAGCCCATCCCCATCGCCTACACCATCTCGAGCTTCTGCGACGAGGCCAAGGTGGGCGGCGAGCCCAAGCTCGCGCTCGACAACATCGTGGCCGTGGTCGACTGCGCCCGCATGTACGACGAGTTCAACGGCGGCCGCGACCTGCTGGCTGAGGATATCGACGAGGACGACATCGAGAGCCTGCTCATCCAGCAGATCGAGTTTTGCTCCACGCTGATCCTCAACAAGACCGATACCGTGAGCCCTGAGCAGATCGCCGAGCTCAAGGCCATCGTGCGCAGCCTGCAGAAAGACGCCGTGATCGTCGAGGCCCAAAACGGCGAGGTCCCCATGGAGGAGCTGCTCGATACCGACCGCTTCGACTTTATGCGCGCCTACAACTCCGCCGCCTGGATCGAGGCCATGGAGCATCCCGAAGAGCACGACGACCCCGAGGTGCTCGAGTACGACATCGAGACCTTTGTGTACTCGCGCCGCAAGCCGTTTGACCTGCAGAAGTTCACCGATTTTGTTGAGCAGGAGTGGCCCGACGAGGTCATCCGCGTCAAGGGTCCGCTGTGGCAGACCGGCGATCCGGACATGTGCTACATGTTCGAGCAGGCCGGCCACCAGATGCGCCTGATGGAGAACGGCCTGTTTGTCGACTCGGCGCCCGAGGGCGAGAAGCAGAAGATCATCGATGAGAACCCCGAAATCATGCAGATTTGGGACGACGAGACGGGCGACCGCATGACGAGCCTGTGCATCATCGGCCGTCACATGGACAAGGATGCGCTCATCGCCTCCCTCGATGCCTGCCTGACCGACTGGCACCGCGCCTAGGTTTATCCAAGCGGGTATTTTTCCGCCTACACAACCGCCAAACCACCACGAAGGTGCCCTTCGTGGTGGTTTTTCGTTCTGAGCCAAGGAGATTCATGTTCAATATCGTGCTGTATGCACCCGAGATTCCGGCCAATACAGGCAATATCGGCCGTACCTGCGTGGTCACCGGCGCCCGTCTGCATCTGGTGGAGCCGCTGGGGTTTTCGCTCGACGACAAGACGGTGCGTCGTGCCGGACTGGGCTACTGGCAAAACTTGGACGTGACGACCTATGCCGGCTGGGAGGATTTCCTTGCACGCAATGGTCTCTCCCCTGCCGACGAACGCCTGCATCTGCCTGTCTCTTATA
>UQUL01000022.1 GCA_900544235.1 uncultured Collinsella sp. | reverse complement strand
GCGGGGCCTGGTACATGAAGGCCGCGAGGTTCACGCAGGGAAAGCGCACGCGCTGTGCCCTGGTCTCGACTAACTCCATCTGCCAGGGGGAGCAGGTCGCCAACCTCTGGAAACCCCTCCATGACATGGAGATACACATCGACTTCGCTCACAACACGTTCCGTTGGGACAACGAGGCGGCGGATAAGGCACACGTGTTCTGCGTCATCGTCGGGTTCTCCCGCGAAGCGGGGAACAAGACGCTCTTCTATCATGCGACGCCCGATTCTGACGAAGACCGGATTGCCGTTCCTCGGCTCAACGCCTATCTGAAGAACGCGCCCGACGCTTTCATCTGGAACAGAAGCAAGCCTTTGTCGGACGTGCCCGCTATCGGTATCGGCTCTCAACCGATTGATGGCGGCAACTATCTGTTCACACCGGAGGAGAAGGCGGCGTTCCTTTCGAAAGAGCCCGCGGCTGAGAAGTACTTTCATAAATGGCTTGGATCGCAGGAGTTCATACGGGGTATTGAGAGATGGTGCCTGTGGTTGGGGGAGGCTTCGTGGGCCGATCTCAAGGGCCTTCCTTGTTGTAGGGAGAGAATCGAGAACGTTAGAAACTACCGCCTGAGTAGCTCGAGGAAGCAGACCTTGAAAGCAGCCGAGAGGCCGAACCATTTCGGTACTGAAATCATTCCTAATTCGACTGCCATCATTGTCCCCAAAGTCTCGTCAGAGCGTAGAAGGTATATCCCTATGGGGTTTGTCGGATCTGAGACGTTGTGCAGTGACTTGGTGTTTCTAATACCCAATGCGACGCTCTATCACTTTGGCGTCCTTCAGTCACAGCTCCACAACGCATGGATGCGCACGGTCGCGGGGCGGCTCAAATCCGATTACCGCTATTCCGGCGGAATCGTCTACAACAACTTCGTCTGGCCCGAGCCCAGTGAAGAGCAAAGGAACGAGGTTGAACGCTGCGCCCAGGCCGTGCTCGACGCCCGAGACGTCCAGGAGGGTGCGACGCTTGCGGACATGTACGATCCCAAGAACGAGACGTTCTTCCCCGAGCTGATTTCCGCGCATAAGGCGCTCGACGCTGCTGTTGAAGCTGCCTATGGCGTCGACTTCGGCGGGGACGAGGAGAAGATCGTAGCCCATCTCTTCAACCTCTACGCCGAGAAAGTTGGTGAACTATAGTGCCCAACTCTATCTACAATCCCATATCGCTGGAGGTCGGTAACATCCTGAAGGATGTTCAGACGGGCAAGATTGGCCTGCCTGATCTGCAACGGCCTTTCGTGTGGGGCAATGAAAAGGTTCGCGATCTGCTTGATTCCATGCTTCGCGGATACCCTATCGGCTATGTGATGCTGTGGGACTCTCCGAGCGACGACGCGGGCAAGAGGTCTGCCATAGGCTCGAACCAAAAGACATATGCCGTCCCCAAGTCCCTTGTCATCGACGGACAGCAGAGGCTCACCGCTCTCCTGAGCTCGCTGTACGGCGTGCCCGTGCGAGATAAGAACTTCAGGGAGCGTACGGTGAGGATCGCCTACGACCCCATCGCGCGCGCATTCAAGAATGCCGACGCCTCGACTGAGAGGGACGCGCGTTACGTGCCAGATGTGTCCGAGGCCTTCGCGGCGAACCACGATAACAAACTGAGCGCTTATCGCAGGGCGTTCATAAAGCGCCTTAACGAGGCAAATGCCAAGAAGGGTGAACCGGAACTCGACGATGACGGCGAGGACGCCGTCGAGAACGGGCTCAACGCATTGCTCGGGCTTGAGCGCTATCTTCTGCCGACGTTGGAGATTTCCGAATCGGCTGACGAGGAGACCGTATCGGACATCTTCGTGCGCGTGAACTCGCAGGGACAGGCACTTAAGCAGGATGACTTCATCATGACCTTGCTTTCCGTCTATGAACCCGCCATGAGGGAGCGTATCGAGGGATTCTGCGCCATGAGCTATGCGCCTGCAAAGGGCACCTCGTACAACCCGCTCATGACTCTCTCGCCGACGCACATCATCCGCGCGACGGTGGGCGTGGGATTCAAGAGGGGTCGCCTGCGTTACGCCTACCAGATTCTTCGTGGAAGAGATCTCAAGACAAAGGAAACAACGCCCGAGACGCGGGCCGAGAACTTTGCCACGTTCGGCCGCGCCCTCGATCTCGTGCTCGATTTGAACAACTGGCATGCCTTCATCAACACGCTGGCGGAGGCGGGCTATGTCTGTTCTGACCAGGTGGGGTCGGGCAATGCGCTCATGTTCTGTTATGCGTTTTACCTTATCGGGCGCTACGAGTTCGGTATGGAGCCGTTGGCTGTGCGCAGGCTCGTGCGACGCTGGTATTTCGCCGCAGCCATAACGGGGCTCTATGTGGGGTCCTTCGAATCCGAATTCGAGCAGCAGCTTAACGACGTCTCGCGCCTTGAGACAGCCGATGAGTTCCGGGCGTACTTCGACCGTAGGCTCGCCGCCATCATGACGGACGATTATTTCTCTATCACGCTGCCCAGCTCCCTCGACGCAAACGAGGCGACGGGTCCGACCTGGTGGGGCTTCGTCGCGGCCCAGGTCGTGCTCGGTGCCAAGGCGCTGTTCAGCACGGCCCCTCTTTCTCAACTGCTGCTTACCGGCTCGTCGGGTTCCAAGAAGGCCCTGGACAAGCACCATCTGTTCCCAGATAACTATCTAAAGGCCAAGGGCTACCTTTCGCAGCGTAGCAACCGAGGCAACTTCACCCTCGTTGACTACCAGAACAACATCTACATCTCGGATGACGCCCCGAACGAGTACGTTCGTAGGTATCGCGACGCGCTGGGGGAGGACGAGTATCGCCGCAACTGCGAGGAGCATGCCCTGCCCGTTGGGTTCGAGAACCTCGATTACGAGGAGTTCCTAGGCAAGCGAAGGCAGCTTATGGGCGAGCTGGTGAAGGGGGCGTACGAGCGGCTTTAGGTCTCCGTCGTGAATCGGGGAGAGGCTACTTGCCGACTCCTCCCCGACGCGCAGGCCGAGAAGGCCGAGGTGTGGCAATCGGCCTTGCGGCCGACGGGTCCCGCTTATGGGCGGGACCCCCGCGACGCACGGCGTCGCTCTCGCTGCGGCTCCCTGGCAACGCTCCCCAGGGTCGCGTTTCGTCCGCCTCCGCTCACGCCGGCCCAGCCCGCCGAACGGCTGCGCTCGATGGCTTCCAGAAGTCGCCATCGCTCCGCCGTGGTCGCCGGGCTGGGCCTCTCGCGCCGGGTCGCCGAGCGCCGTCGTACGACGCTCCCCATGGGTCGCGTCTCCTCGGCGTCGGCTCAACCGGCGCTCACCTGCCCGGGCTCGCGTTGCCTTGGGCAACCGGCTCGCTCCGTGCAGGCAAGATATGGATTCCGTTGCACGGAATCATCTTGCCCGCCTGCGGCGGGACGGCGAACCGCTCCGAGGTCGCTCTCACCGAAGGGCAAAAGAAGGGGCCGGGACGCCTGTTGCGTCCCGGCCCAAATGCTCAGTCGTCTCGGCCGTTCTGGTTCTCCAGCGCCCTGCGCTCAAGCTCCCAGAACGCCCGCATCGCCGTCGCTATCCCGCGCAGCGTGAAGCGGACGGCGATGCCTGTCGAGTGGTCGACGGCAAAGCCGAGCCTTCCGCCGTTGACCTTCCTCATGCCCCCGAGAGACTTCGAGGGGAAGCGGTACTGGAGGCTCCCGCCCTTCGACCTGGCGAGCTCGATGCCGTCCCGCTTGAGCCGCCGCTCAAGCTCGCCCATCCGGTCGGGGCAGACGCGCATGCGCCCGACCTCCTCGATTCGGCGGGCGACCGCGACGCGGATGCGGGCGTTCTCCGAGCGCTCGGCCTGCCCCTTTCGGGCCATGTCGCGCTCTTCCGTGCCGGGTTGCCTCGCGTGGACGCGCGAGTTGGCCTTGCCGCGCTCAAGCTGCCTGAGGCCGTACCTTTCGTCCAGGGTACGGACGGTCTTCACGCGTGATGCCGCCGCCTTTCGGGCGGGGCCCTCGTCGAGCCTTCGGCCAGTCTCCAGATCGCTGCGGTTGATGCCGAGGTGCACGGCGTAGCGGTCGGTGGCGTCCGCGCGGCAGCGTTCACGGTGCAGCACCATCACGACCTCCTGGTTGGGGTAGCGCTCGGCCACGTACTCCCTCGCATAGCGTATGCACAGCTCCGGCGTCATCTTCCCGCCGTTGAGGTCGCACTCGTCGGGGAGGAACCCGAGTATCTGGTGCTGCATGTAGGTACACCTGGCACCGGCCTTGCCGGGCCTGTCGTGACCCATGGCCGCCCTCGTGTCCGCCATCTCCTGAAACCAGCGGTCATCGTCGATGATGTTCTGCGTGCCGTGGGCGAGCGCCTTGTCGCGGTCCCAGGAGAGGTAATCCCTGAGTCTCGCGAGGTGCTTCTCGCTGCAGACGCTCGTCTGCTTTATCGCCGTCATGGTCGCCTCCCTAGTCGAGCGAGAGCCCGCTGAACTTGCCGTTCGGCTTGCTCCCGTTCTTCTTCTCCGGCTCGGGCCACTCTGGGCACCAGGTCGGGACCTCCTCGCGCATCTTCTCAGTTGCGGACTCGTCGAGACGGCGCTGGTAGGCGCGACGGCTCTCCGCCTCGTGCTCGGGGGTCCCGAGGTCGAAGTGCCCCCTTGTGGGCGTGTTGGTGCAGTCGGTGACGGGGGAGCGGAAGACCCCGGCTCGGCACGCGGGCATCCCGTTGTCCGCGTGCTTCACGACGATGATCCCGTCCCGGTCCGGGGCCATGCCACGCCACTCCCAGGGATGTATCACGTCGTCGGCGCTCTCGCTGTAGGACGTCGAGGAGGATGTGCCCGACGCGGCCCTGCCGTTGCTCGTGCCCTGCGTGTGGCGCGTGGTCTTGCCGATGAGCTCGGTGAAGTACCGGCGGTCCTCCTCCTCGGCGAGCTTCATCGCGACCTTGATTCCGCAGTTCGCGAGGATCTTCCTACGGCCGTCTCGCTCGCCGTATTTATTGAGCTGGGAGATGTCTTGACACGCCCCTGTCCAATAGATTTGTAACGACCTTCCAAGCGAGAGTAGGGCGGGCAGGCACTCGACGCGGGGGAGGTTGCCCCACTCGTCGCCGAGAATCTGCACGGGGCGGGGGAGCCTGCCGCCGTTCACGTCCGCGACCGCCTGGACCGAAGCCCAGAGCTGGGAGAGGAATATCGCCGCTATGCAGTTGTAGGGCGAGCCCTCATCGAGTACGTGGAGGAATACTGCGCTCTTCTCCGTGAGCACCGTGTGCGGGTCGATGTCGGAGCCGGAGGTCATCCAGGCGACCGGGGCGGAGGAGAACGGGCGCAGGGCGACCTTGAGCGTCGAGAGGATGCTCCTGAGCTCGTTGCCGCCCGAGGAGACGAACTGCGACGCCCTGCCCTTGGCGGGGTGGCCGCTCGGCAGGGCGCGGAAGACGGCCTTCAGGGGCTCGGACGGGTCGTCGCCCTCCGCCTCGGTGCCGCGGTCCAGCACCTCGCAGACGGTCGCGAGGTGCTTCGATCCCACAGGGCACTCGTCGGACATGGAGACCAGCAGGACCAGGGCCGAGAGCAGGCCCCTGGCCGAGGCGGTCCAGTGCGAGCCTTTGCCCTTCTCGTCATCCTGCACCACGAGCTCCGCGATGGCGTCCGCCGCCTGCTCTGCCTCCTGGTCCCGGCCCTCGGCATGGAGGTCGAGCACCTGCTTGAGCGGGTTGAACATCTGGCCGCGATAGGGGTGCTGCGTGTCGAGCAGGAGGACGCGGTAGCCGCGACGGGCGAGCTCGTCGCCCGTGAGCTCTATGAGCTCGTTCTTCACGTCTGAGACGACGAGGGTCGCGGGCTCGGAGCCGTTGGAGGCGTCGCCGTAGGAGAGCAAATCGATACTCGGTAGATAGCAATACCTCGACTTTCCAGACCCCGTGGCCCCTGATACGAAAATCATCTTCTTCGGCTCGTAGAGATAGCAGGGCTTACCGCGATATTTGGTGAAACCATAGACGAACCCGCGCGACGATGGGATCGTCGAGCCGTCCCAGGTCATGGACCCCTTCACGACCTCGCGACCCGTCTTTACGCGGGCGTCGCCGAGCACGCCGCCGTCCTCGGCCCGTGATTTGAGAGCACTTGAGTAGGCGATGAGGACGCAGGTGCAGAGTGCAAGGAGGAAGACGAACAAGACCCCGAGAGGATAGGCGGCGAACCCGCCCGAGAGCCACCAGCCGAGGACGGTCCCCGCGTCGAACGTTGCGGGGATTGCCGATGTGTCGAGCCCGTACCCGGCGACGAACGCGTCGATGGGGGCGGCGAGCACGGGGCATGCGAGGACTGCTAGGAAAATGGATGATACGAGTGCTGTAAGCAGTTTCGTTTTCATGGTTACTCCCTGGCTTTCGATAGGAGGGCTGAAAGCTGCGACGCCGTGTTCGACACCAGGCGGACGGCGTCTGCAAGCTGCTGGGATGTCTGCGCGTCTGATCCGTATGCGTTGAGGGCGTGACAAGCCTGGTTTAGGTTCCCACCCTCCTTTTTCAGTTGATAAAGAATCTGCCGCAGCGTCGCCTCGTCGGCGACCCTGGCGGGCTTCTCCCCGATGCGAAGTGCGGACTCGCGCATGAGCGCCGATGGAGTTATGCCGAAAGCGGAGGAGCGCGCCATGATGGCGGCACGCTCCTCCTCAGTCATACGGACGTTGATGTGCGCGGTTTTTGCGTTGCCGCGCATGGCTTAACTCTCCTGATCGTAGAAGGTGGCATGAGGTGCGTCGAAGATGAGCTTGGTGCTACCAAGCGTGCCATAACGCGCCTTAAGGACCCGAACAAGCAGGGGACGAACGTCAAGCTCTGAGTTGTATTTCCGCTCCTTTTTGTCCTTGCCATCGACCTGCAGGAAGAGGGCGTTATCAGAGCCGTAGTCGATACCCTGCGAGCCCGCGAAGACGTTGAGCTCGGTGTTCGCGTCGTTGTACTTGTCTCGTGCGACGCTGCTGATCAGGAAGACGGGGACGTCATACGTCCGGGCGATGTTTCCGAGTGCCTGCACGCAGGCGGTGATGACGACGCGCTCTTCCGCGCGGACGTCGAAGGACGTCGCGGCGATGAGCTGCAGGTAGTCAACGAAGAGAGCGGGATGCTGGCCGCGGACGTGGATGCAGTCACCGATGCAACGGCAGAGGTCCTCCATGGACGTCTGACCGTCCATGATGCACGAGTTGGGTGCTACGGTCTCGGCGTAGGTGGCGCAGGCGCGCTCAAATGCCTTCCGCTTCTCGGGGACGGCTCCGGTCGCCTCGGAAAGGCTGAAGTCTCCGTTGCCAAGGCGCGTGATGCCCTTCTGGGCGATGCGATACGCGGGGAGTTCTGCGGAGTAGAAGACAGTGGGTACGCCTTGGGAGGCGAGGTCGTCGGAGATGACTTTGAGGAGTGTCGTCTTGCCGGCGGCTGGTGCCGCTCCGACTATGGTCAGGATTCCGGGCACGACACCGCCGATGAGTTTGTCGAGAGAGGGGAGGCTACGTATATGAGCCATGGGCTTACGCCCGTTCATCTCCTTGATATATGTCTTGAGCTGATCGGCTTCGACGTTGAACGAGCTATTGGCTACAGGTTGCACGGATTCGTCACCTCCAGCTCGTGAAGGTACTCAAAAAAACTGGACTCAATGACGAAGAGGCGGCTGTGAAGCTTGAGGCAGCGCCCGCTCTCTTTCATCAAGGACGCGGCAGCAACCTCTCCAAGCCCGGTCAGCTCGCGAATCTCGGTGACGCCGAGCAAGCGCTCGCGCCCCAGAACGATGCGAGGAGGAGCGGGCATGACGCCCGCTTTGGGAACAGTGGAATCTACCATGGTAGAATCTCCTTTGGTCTGCTCACTCCTCCCCACCTCAGTTTGGCGACTAGAGGGGAGGGGTGGGCGGCTTTTTATTTCTGCGGCCTTTCTCGGGCACCTCCGTTCTGGCACTCGCTTTTCTGCACAATTCGATGATACTGCTTCTGGCAATCATAGCGTTGAAGATTCAGAAAAAGTTCCGAAAAGTTTCTGATAAGCACTTCTACCTCGAAAAACAGGGCTATACTTGCTATGAAAACCGATTGGAGGATGAAATGGATTACTTTAAGAAACCGAAAAAGCGCAAGTTTGGAACAACTGTTCTCGAGCAGACCGATGACAACATCAGCATGTTCAAAGAGCAACATCCGGAAGAGTTTAAGACTCCAGGAGAAGTGGTCGACCTTCTTTCGACCCTCTGTCTCCGGGTCAATAAAGGCGCGGCTGCAGAGCTGGGTGCTTTTTGTGCGCAACGGATCAAGTCTATTCAGGATGAGCTTGGTGGATATAGCGATGTCGAATCCACTTCGCTCGCTGCCGACGATTTAAACGACAAGCTCTCCTATTACAAAGTCCTTCGCAACCACATGCTGCGATTTGTCCCGCAAGACAGCCTTGTCGATAAAGGGCCATCAATGAAACGCGTTGACTTGCGAGGCGGCTCGTATCTCGTTATCCCCGACGATTGGCCGGTGGTCAATGAGTCGAACGCCGCGGCGTGCGACTACGCTTTCGTTCTAGAAGTCCGGAATGCAAGTGATGAAATCCCGCACTTTGTTTATCTGTCCTCAAAGGAAGCGTGCTCTACGGATGAGGTTCTTAATGCGATTGCCGAGATCTGGTTGGGGATTCGTGATATCCAAAGTGCCCAAGTCGAGCCGATCTATGACAAGAACGGTGCGATTCTTAATGCCAACGAATGGATGAAGGCACCTATAATCGGCGTTTTTCCCATTCGTGACGCCTCGTCGTTTTCTTGGGAGGAAAAAGCTCCATATGGGGCGATGATTTATCGCCATTAGTCCATCAATATTTAAAGCAAGGAAGGACCGGGTATACCCCGGTCCTTCCTTTATGAGCTGCTTTCTTTTGAAATGAGGTCACCAAACGCGTCTGCAGCCTTGCGGTCGTTTGCCTCGATAGCGTGGGAGTAGATGGAGAGCGTTGTGCTTGGGGATGCGTGCCCAAGTCTCGCCTGAACGGTCTTCACGTCTGCGCCCTCGCCGATTAGGAGCGTCGCTTGGGTGTGCCGCAGGGCATGGGGAACAAGTCCACTGTAACCCGTTCCCCGTATGTGTTCCTTACCGCCGCGTTTGAATCTCCTGGTGACATTGCTGTAGCTCCCGAAGCCGCTGTCGACGCAGAAGTCGCGAAACCAGCGGTCGAAGTTGTGTCCATCGACGTTTACCACCGTGGCGAATTTGCCATCTTCTGTTTTGATGACCTTTATTCCGTTGACGATGGGGGTCTTGTTGTCCTGGTCGAGCGTATATCGGCTGAGCTGAACCTGCTGCTCTTGTTTCCACCTGTTGAGATAACTGACCAGGGAGTCGTTAATCGCTATCGTGCGTCGGCTCATCTTCGATTTTGGTGCTCTGAGGGTCTTGTCATTGGTATATTGCTTCGACACGCTGAGCGTGCGTTGTCCAAAGTCGATATCTTCCCAGGTCAAGCCGAGCATTTCGCCTCGTCGGAGGCCACATTGGAGTAAAAGCATGGTGCCCGTTGCCTTCGCTGACAGCGGTTCGGCCAGGAGGCAGGACAGGAAGCGCGATGCCTCTTCTGCTGTAAGCGGATCTCTTTCCCGATAGGTGGGTTTGGGAAGTTTAACCGGAATGCACGGGTTGCGAAGAATGAGCTCGTTGTCCACAGCATCCTGGAGAATCTGTCGGAGCTTGACGTGCGTTCCGTGCAGCTCGGCTTCTGACATTCCCTTTTTGCGAGCATCTGCGTAGATATGCCGTATATCGTCTGGATGTAGATCAGCAAGGCGGATATGGGCGAACATCTCGTGAATGTGGCTAATGTAGTTGCCCTCACGGGCATAGGCAAGCGGCGACCTGAAGCTGTCTTCCCTTAGGCTGTGAAAGTCCTCAGCGTATTCCGCAACAGTACGATTTCCGCTGTCTCGGACAATCCCAGAGTTCAACTCTTCCTTGTATTCCTCCAAAGCCTTGCGGAGCATCGCGTTTTGCGTTCTCTTGTTCATGCCCTCGCAGTGCAGCGTTCTCTTGGGTGAATAGGCATACTTGCCGGTCTTTGGATCCTTGCCGAGGTTGAAGCGGTATTGGAATACACCCTCTTTAACCTGGTATATGCTGCCGTTTCCGATGACTCGTGGTCTTGTGCTCATGATGGGATTCCTTGAGGGTAGGCTAGGGGCAAGCCCTTAAAGGCTTGCCCCTAGCCTACCCTCAAAATTCTACCCAATCAAGAGTGCTTGGGTAGAATCAGGGTAGAAAGATTTTGAACCGTATAAGTTGCATTTCTTAAAAATAGCCATCTTACGTGCGGTTATATGAATTTAGAAGAAATTATAAAACACCAGCTCAAATAGAAATACAAGACCTCCTAAAGCGGGTGTCGACGGTTCGAATCCGCCCGGGGGCACCAGAAGATTATGACGGCGTCGCGAGAGCGGCGCCGTTTCTGGTTTGTGGGAGCTGCCGGCGGATTCGAGCCGTCGACACCCGCGTCACCAATTTCCTCGCGGGGGGAGTTTTCGAATCCGCCCGGGGGCACCAGAGGAATATCGAGCCCGGTACCGCTACGGTGCCGGGTTCTTCTGGTTCAATGCCATGTCAAAAACGAGGCGCCCGCTTGCTGGGGAAGCAAGCGGGCGCCTGTGAGCGAATATGTTTGCGGCGAGAGCCGTGATGAGCGGTGGGGTGGCGACTAGTTGGTCGTACCGGAATCGTCACCCGTGCCCGAGCCAGAGCCCGAACCCGAGCCAGAAAGTGCGACTGTTAGCGTGATCGTGCTGTCGGTGGACTGCTTGCCGGTGGGGGAGACGCCCGTAACGGTGGCATCCTCGTTACCGCTCACGGGATTGCCGTTCTGGTCACAGAAGCCGATATTATAGAAACCGGCGTTGTTGAGCGCGGTAACGGCGGCGGAAATGCTCTTGCCGTACAGGTTGCCCGGGACGGTGGCCTTGCCGGACTTCTTGGCAATGACGACGGTAATCGTGGCGCCGGGCTTTTGCTTACCGCTGGGGTTCCAGCTGATCACGGTGCCCTCGGTAACCGAGTCGTTCTCCTGGTAGCTCACGTCGACACCAAAGCCTGCCATATCGAGGGCGTTGCGCGCCTGGGCCTCGGTCATGTCGGTCAGGTCGGGGACGGACGTGGTATCCGGGCCGCTCGAGACCTTGTACGAGATGGTCGTGCCCTTCGCGACTTCCTTACCGGCTTCGGTGCCCTGCTCAAAGACCTGGCCCTCATCAGCCTCGTTGGCCTCCTCGGAGGCGTTGCCCTTCAGGCCAACGCTTGCCAGTGCGGCTTCTGCTTGGTCCTTGGTTAGGCCGACAAGTTTGGGAACCTCAACCTTTTCGGAGGGCTTGGGGCCCTTGGAGATTACCAGGTTCACCTTGGTGCCCTTGGTCTTCTTGGTGTTGCCGTTGGGCGTCTGTTCGGCGACCTTGCCCTCGTCGACATCGTCGTTGTAGCTTTGGTCGATGGTGCCGACCTCGAGGCCGGCTTCCTTGATCAGCTCGACGGCAGTCTGCTGGTCCTTGCCCAGCACATCGGGCACGGTGACCTGCTCGCCGCCAAAGAGTCCTGTGGCAAAGGCCACCACGATGCCGATGACGGCAACGGCTGCCACCACGGCGGCGATGATCTTGTTCTTGTTGGATTTGGGCTTTTCGACCTCGTAGGAGCCGGTGGAGCCCGAAACCGAGCTTCGGGCGGTATTCTGGCCGCTCACGCCCGAGACGGGACGCACCATGGCGCGCGTCTGATCGGAAAGCTCGCGAGTCTTGGTGGCGCCCAGCTCACCGGGGGCACCGATGATGCGCGTGGGCTCCGAGACGTTGACGGCACGGCCCGACAGGTAGCTGTTGAGCACCTGACGCAGCTCGTCGGCGGTCTGGAAGCGGTTTGCCGGATCCTTCTCCATGCACTTGAGGATGATGCGCTCAAGGTCGGCGTCGACACCGGAGTTGATCTGGCTCGGCGGAATAGGCAGCTCGTTGACCTGCTTGAGTGCGACTGAGATAGCGTCGTCACCGTCAAAGGGAACGCGGCCGGTGGCGCACTCATACATCACGACGCCCAGCGAGTAGATATCCGAGGTGGGGCCGAGGTCCTGACCGCGGGTCTGCTCGGGGCTGACGTAGTGGGCGGTTCCCAGCACGTTGTTGTCTTGCGTGAGGTGGCTGTTCTTGGCGCGCGCGATGCCAAAGTCCATCACCTTGATGTTGCCGTCGGGCAGCACCATGATGTTCTGCGGCTTAATGTCGCGGTGGATGATCTCGTGCTTGTGGGCGACCGAAAGCGCGGAGCTGATCTGCGAGCCGATCTGGGCGACCTTCTTGGGGTCGAGGGCGCCGTGGCTCTTGATTCCGCTCTTAAGGTCGGTACCGCGCAGGTACTCCATGACGATGTAATAGGTGTCGCCGTCCTTGCCCCAATCGTAGACGCCCACGATATAGGGGGAGGAGAGACCGGCTGCTGCCTGGGCCTCCTGCTTAAAGCGTGCGGCGAAGGTTGCGTCGCCAGCATACTGCGGCAGCATGATCTTGACGGCTACCGTGCGGTCGAGGACCTGGTCCTGTGCACGGTAGACGGTCGCCATGCCGCCTGTCCCCACCTTATCCTTGAGGAGGTATCTTCCCCCGAGGACCCTCTGTTCCATTCCTGCTCCTAACATAACTATTCGCTCAACGATGTGTGTAGTACCTACGATGTGGCCGCTGGGGCCGTGTGGCGCGTTGCCGCTAACTCTTCGGCCGCGGCGCGCCTCGGGTGTCCGATTCAATCATGGGCATCACGCTCCCTGTGCGGCAAGCGCCGCGGTCAGGACGATGCCGGCGATCTTGGCGGCCTTGACGTCATGCTTGTCGTAATCCTCTAAGGCCACCGAGATGGCGACTGTGGGTGAATCGTAAGGTGCAAAGCCAACGAACATCGAGTTGACGTTGGTGCCGCCGGTCTCGGCCGAGCCGGTCTTGCCGGCGACCTTGACGCCGGGGATCTGGGCATCGGTGCCGGTGCCGGACTGGACGACGGCAAGCATGGCCTGCTTGACCTGGTCGGCCGTGGCGGAGCTGACGGCCTGCCCCAGCGAGCGGGACTGCGTGGTCTTGACCACGGTTCCGTCCGGGGCGAGTACCTGGGCTACAAAGTACGGGTCCATGACCACGCCACTGTTAGCGATGGCGGCGGCAATCACGGCGTTTTGCATGACGGTGGTCTGCGGGCCGGGCGTGTGGTCCATGCCGACAGGCTGGCCGGCGCCGGCCCAGGCGGTCTCCCACTCGGTCATGAGCGACGGGTCGGCCATGATGGAGGCCGCGGAGGTCAGGTCCTGGCCGAGCTTTTGGCCGTAGCCAAAGGCGTTGGCAAACTGTACGAGCGTGTTTGCGCCAACTTCGTTTGCCACCTGGCCAAAGACGACGTTGGAGGACACGGCAAAGGCCTGCTGCAGGCTGATGGTGCCGTAGCTCTCGTTGGCATAGTTGGTGACCGGTGCGTTGCCGATATCCATGGAGCCGGGCGCCTGGTAGGTGCTGGTCAGGCTGGCGGTACCGGTCTCGAGTGCCGCGGAAAGCGTAACGACCTTAAACGTGGAGCCCGGCGTGTACAGCGCGTCCATGGCGCGATTGTACATGGAGCCGTCCTCGCCGCCGCCCGTCTGCAGCAGGGCATCGATGTTGGTGTTGTCGTAGGTGGGCGAGCTGGCACATGCGAGCACCGCGCCGGTACGCGGGTCGATGACCACTACAGCGCCCTTAAAGCCCTTGAGCGCCTGCTCAGCAGCCGTCTGGATGCGCGAGTCGATGGTGAGCTTGGCGGTGTTGCCCGGCTGGGTCTGGCCCGCGAGCGACGCGATGGCGTTGTTCCAGCTGGAGTAATCCTTAGAGCCGGTGAGCGTGTCGTTCATGACGCTCTCGATGGCGGTGGTGCCATACTGCTGGCTCACGTAGCCAACCACGTGCGCTGCCAGGTTACCGTTGGGGTAGGAGCGTACGTAGGTGCCGTCCTCCTGCTGCAGCGACTCGGCCAGCGTCACGCCGTCGGACGTGATGATGGAGCCGCGCTGGATGTACTTGGAGCGGGCGATGGTGTGGTTGTTGGTCGGCATGTCCTGATAGTCCTTGGCCTTAATGACCTGGACATAGGTGAGGTTGCCGATAAGGATGGCGAACAGCGCCGTAAAGGCGAGCACCGCGCGGGTTAGACGGTTGGCGAGCGCAACGCGGCCGAGCACACCGGATTCAGGCGTGTCGAGCAGGCGACGGCGCATGCGCGAGCCGACGGAATGGCTGCCGCTGCCGTAGGAAGACGAGGTGGCAAAGCGCGTGCCCGTCGGGGCGGCGGCCGATGCGACCTGATCATCGGTGATGGCGGCCATGGTGCCGGTGCCGGTAAGCTCGGCCTCGCGTCCGGTCGCCTCGTCACCGGCGCGTAGCAGGAGCGCGACGATGATAAAGCTTGCCAGCAGCGAGGAGCCGCCCTGGCTCATAAAGGGCAGAGTGACGCCGGTCAGCGGGATCAGGCGGGTGACGCCGCCCACGATCAAAAAGGCCTGGAAGCTGATGGCTGCCGTAAGACCGGTGGCGCTAAAGGCGGCGAGGTCGGATTTAGCGCGGGCAGCTGTGGTGAGGCCACGCACGGCAAAGAGCATAAACAGGATGAGCACGGCGCCGCCGCCCAAAAGACCCATCTCCTCGCCGATGGCCGAGAAGATAAAGTCGGACTCGACGACGGGGATGTTGTTGGCCATCCCGTTGCCGATGCCAACGCCGACCAGACCGCCGTCGGCAAGCGAGAAGAGCGACTGGACGATCTGGTAGCCCTGGCCCTGGGCGTCCTTAAACGGATCGACCCAAACCTGGAAACGCACCTGAACGTGCGACAGGAACTTGTAGGCGCCCACGGCTCCAACGGCTAAGAGCGCAAGGCCGATAACGACATACGAAAAGCGCCCCGTGGCAACGTAGAGCATCAGCAAGAAGATGGTATAGAACAGTACGGCAGAGCCCAGATCGCGTTCGAAGACGACGACGAGCAGGCACACGCCCCATACGGCAAACAGCGGCAGCAGCAGTCGCAGGCGAGGGATTTTAAAGCCCAGGATTTTGCGGTTGGAGATGGAGAGCAGCTCGCGGTTCTCGGCCAGGTAGCCGGCCAGGAACAGGACGATAAAGACCTTGGCGAACTCGCCGGGCTGGATGGTAAAGCCCGCGATGCGAATCCACAGCTTGGAGCCCGAGATCGTGGTGCCGATAAAGATAGGCAGCATCAGCAGAATGATGCCGATGATGCCAAAGGTGTACTTGTAGCGCATGACCACGTCGAGGTTTTTGACTAGTGCAAGCGTTCCCACCATGAGCGCCACCGAGACAAACAGGATGATGAGCTGTGAGATGGCGAGAGCGGGGGCGAGACGCGTCACGAACGTGATGCCGATGCCCGAAAGTATAAAAACGATGGGCAGGATGGCGGGATCGGCACCGGGCGCCAAGATGCGCACGGCAATGTGGGCCGCGGCAAAGGCGGCAAAGAGGCCGATCGGTACGGCGAGCGTCTCAAAGGAGATGGCAGCGCCCGCGGTGAGGACGTACATCGCATACAGCAGGATGACGGGGAACGCCGAGGCGATGAGCAAGAGCAGCTCGGTGTTGCGGCGACTCATAAGCGGCACTCCCTTTCTAATTCTTATCGGAGGCTTCGGCCTCGGCGGACTGTTCGGCGGTTTTCTCGGAATCTGATTCGGAGGTCGATCCCTGATTGGTGTTGTCGCGAATCGTTTGCGCGTCGATCACCTGGCGGGTCTGCTCCTCGTCGATCTGGTGGCGGTACTTGGATATCGTGTCCTGCGCATCGTCGACACTTGTTTGCGGAATGCCCGCCTTGAGGCGGTTTTGCGTGTCTTCGGGCAGGTCGGACAGCTTAATGCTGGTTTCGCTTTCGAGCCAGTGGAGCTTGAGTCCGAGCGGCTTGCCGGGCAGGCCGCGCCAGACGGCGACATTGCCCTGGTGGGTACCCAGGTAGTACGAGCCGGTGACACCCGTGTAGGCCCAGATGCCAGCTGCCAGCACAAAGACGAGGGCCAGGATGGCGGCGATGGTAATGTTGCGGCGACGCACGCGTTGCGCCTCGCGCATGACGCCATCGTCAACCAGGTCAACGACTACTACGGTCACGTTGTCGTGGCCGCCGGCGGCAAGCGCCGCGTCCACTAGGTTGTCGACGCAGATTTGCGCGGTTGAGGACTGCGTGGCGATGTTCTCGATATCGCTATCGGGAATCATGCTCGAAAGGCCGTCAGAGCACAGGATCAGGCGGTCGCCTTCCTCGATATGCAGAGTGAAGTGGTCGGCATACATGGCGGGGTCCGAGCCCAGCGCACGGGTGATGACCGAACGGTTGGGGTGGACGCGAGCCTCGTCTGCCGTGATCTCGCCGGCGTCCACGAGCTCCTCCACGTAGGAGTGGTCGCGGGTCACGCGGATGAGCGTGCCCTCGTGGAGCAGATAGGCGCGAGAGTCGCCCACGTGGGCGATGGCGAGCGTGTCGTTTTCGATGTAGGCGCAGGTGGCTGTGCAGCCCATGCCGGGCTTGCCCAGGCCGTTCAGGGCCGCCTCGATTACGGCGGCGTTGGCTGCCTCGACGGCTGCGGCCAGGCGTGCTGCGTCGGCGGACTGTGGGGCCGTCTTGGCAATAGTCTCGACGGCGATAGAAGAGGCTACCTCGCCGGCGGCGTGACCGCCCATGCCGTCGCATACGCAAAAGAGCGGCGACTGCACCAGGTAGGAATCCTCATTGTGCGGGCGCACGCAGCCAACGTCGGAGCGGGCGCCCCACATAAGTTGCGTGGTGGTGCCGGCATCATAGGTCGAGTCGGTCTCGATGCGTTCCTCGGTCAGGGGCTCAAAGCTCATGGTCGAGCCGGGGTCTTTGAGCTTGGCCTCAACGGCGGCAACGTCGATTTCGGCTGTGTCACCGGGAGAGACGGTGTCGGTCTCGGCGTTTGATTCGGAATCGCCGGTGTCCGGGGAGTCGGGCTCCTCGGACATGCGGGCGGTCGACTCGTCGTCTTGCGGGCTGACGTCTATAGGCTCGGGCGTCGAAAAGTGCGACGGCGCGGGCGTGCTTTGCGACTGGGCGGCGGGCTCGGCCACGGCATCGGACTCGCTTGCGGGCGCAGGGCCGTCCTCGGGGGATGGCCCTGCCTCGGGTGCCGGCGTAGACGCGGGCGCAACCTCGGATGCCGGGGCTATGGGAAACGCCGGCGCGGCGGGCTCGGGTGCCGCAAACACCGCAGCGCTCTCGTTGATTGCCGCGGCGACGGGCTCTGCAAAGTGAGCCGGCGCCGGGGTTGCTTCGGGCGCTGTGGGCTGTTCCGCAGCATGTGCGCCGATGGGCGCCGCTACGGCATCCTCTTCGTCCTCGTTATCGGCGAGATCCGAAATATCATGCGTTACATGCGAAAGAGGCAGGGAGAACACGGTGTCCTCGGGCTCCACGGGTGCGGAGCCCGCCGGAGCGGCGTGGGCCGGCGCAGCTGTGGCGGCGGCCGGTGCCTCGGTCATAGTTGCGGACTTGTTCTCCTCGTCGATCATCGACGGTTCACCTTCATGACCACGTCGCCAATCTGGACTTCGTCGCCCTCACGCAGCGTCGCGGGCTCCACGAGCTGGCGGCCGTTGACGAGCGTGCCGTTAAGTGAGTTGAGGTCCTCGATGATGAGCGCCGGGCCCTGCAGCGAAAAGCGCGCATGCGAGGCCGAGACGAACGGTTCGTTGATGCAGATGTCCGAAGATGGCGAGCGACCGACGATGACGGGGCCGAGCATGTCTACGTGGATGCCGCGGATACCGCGCGGACCCTTGTCCACATCAATCGTCCAGATAGCCGAGTCGCGGCGCTGTCCACGCACAAGTCCCACGCCGGTCTTCATGACGGCGAACAGAAAGATATAGAGCAGGGCGACCAGGACGATGCGGCCTGCAAAAAGGACGATATCGATGTTCATAAGCGACTATCCCCTAAATTCAAAGGTGCTCAGGCCAAACGTCAGCAGATCGCCGTTGCGCAGCGGGCAGCGCGTAATGCGGCGGTTGTTGACGAGCGTGCCGTTGGTGGAATTGAGGTCCTCGATCGACCAATCCGAGCCCGTAAAGGTGAGCTGGGCGTGGCGGCGCGACACGTTGGGGTCGCGCAGGGCAATGTCGGAAACTGAGCGCTCGCGACCGATGGTCACCTGTGCGGAGGTGATGCTATGGCTCTCGCCGCTCACGACGTCGACGAGCTGGGCGAGCGGGCGCTGCGGGGCGCGAGTGCTCGCCATGTTGGAGGCGATGCCGGCTGCGGCGCCTAGGCCCACGGCGGCACCGGTCGCGGCGGCTCCGCCCATGCCGGCAAGCGCGTCGCGCGAGACGGTCTGAGGCACCGGGATGGGTGCGGCGGCGGGGTCGGGGACGCTAGGCGCGAAGGGGTCTGCCACGGCAAGCGGGTCGGGAGCGGCGGCGCGAGGCGTCGGCTGCTGCTGGGGCATGGCGGCGGGGCGCTGCTGCTGCGGGGCAGCAAACTGCTGCTGGCCGGCGCGCGGGGCGCTGGCGGCACGGCTTGCCGCGGAGTTGTTCTGGCCCAGGCCGTTTTGATAGGCGCGCTCTTCTTCGTACAGGCGGCCGAGCGTGGGGGCATCGACGTTCTCGGCAAAGACCGAGAACTTGCCGGCGCGCAGCTGCGGATCGATCATAAAGCGCACGAGGGGCTCGCCGACAAACACATAGCGGCGCTTTTCGGCCTGCGCCTTCACAAACTCGCGGACCTCGCGCGAAAGCTCGGGGTAGAACGGGGCGAGCATGGGATCGTCGTCGGCGGCGATCAGGATGGTATAGAGTGCCGGCGCCGTGTTGACGCCGTTGATCACCAGAGTCTGATCCTCCATGTCGCGAGCGGCCTGCTTGGCAAGCTTCTTAAAGGAGAACGGGGCACGGGTGGCACCGAAGATGCCGGCCACGTGGTCCTCGAAGATGTTCAGGAAGTTCACGAAAGATCACTCTCCGTATAGGTTCTTTGGTATCCGAGCAAATATAGGCATATCCCAACGATTATAGAGGATAGGGTTCCCGCAACCGCCGCCTTGGCGATGACCGCGGCTGCAAGGCTGGCAATTTCCATATGGTGTGCAAGACAGGACGCCGCTGCGCAGCCGATGCCGGTGACAGCGATGGCGGCGATTGCGGCAAGGTTTGAGCCCTGATTGGCACGCTTGGCATGGGCATTGAGCAGCGCGGATGACGCTGCGGCAGTTGCCGCGGCCAGCCCAAAGGCAGCCCAAAGGAGTGGGTCTCCCAGCGCTGCGGCAACGTTACCGAGCCCCAGCACGCCTCCGGCTGAAAGCGCGACTGTCGCCAGGCGGGCAAAAAGCGCGCCCATGCCCGTTGCCGCGGCGGCGCTTGCCGGGCCGAGCCAAAATGACGCGACGCCGGCGGCGACCCCAGCTGCCAGGAAGGTATTGCCGGTCAGACAGCCAAGCGCGAGTGCACAGGTGAGTGCGGCGCTCGCGGCAGCCTCGGTGCGACCCCAGGCGATCCACCAACCGGACATGGCGGCGGCAAAGATCACCGCGACGGGCAACATCGACAGGATGCCCTGCGCCTGCATGGTGGCGTTGGCCATGAGCACCAAAAAGCCCACAGCCGAGATGGCCGAGCCAATCTGGGGGGCCAGGCCAGCCGCCGCTCCGATTGCGATAGCCGCAATGACCAGGCCGGGAAGCGCCGCGACCCCGGCCGTTTGCATCAGCAAAAAGCTAAAGGTGCCGCACGTTAGCGCCGAGATAATGCGCATGGTGTAGTCGCGCGCATGGCTCCAGCGCGTGCCCGCCCAGCCGAGTGCGGGGTCGACCTCGATGGCGTCGTCCTCGTAGTGCGACGGCTCGATACCGTCGAGCTCCTGCTCGTCATCCGAAAGCTCGCCAACCATTTGCTCCAGGCTGCGACGGCCCTCGCGCACGCTGCCCAGACCGGCAAGGAGCTGGTCGCAAAATGCCTCGATGCTGTTGGGGCGGTCCTGCGGCATGGGGGAGAGCGCGCTCATGAGCGCGCTCTCGGCTCCCGGGGGAAAGTGTGGTATCAGCTCGCTGGGATAGGTGGCGCCGCCGATGATGCGGTCGAGCGAGTCGGCGGGCGTGGCCGCCATAAAGGGAGCGCTGCCGCACAGGCCCTCGTAGATCACACAGGCGAGGGCAAAGACATCGGCGCGCTCGTCGACCGTGCCGGTCTCGATATCGAGCTGCTCGGGCGGCATGTAGCCGATGGTGCCGCCGCGCGAGCCGCCAAAGCCACCGGCGGACGACAGCCGCGCCATGCCAAAGTCGGTGAGCTTTACATTGCCCGAGTGGTCGATGAGCACGTTGGCGGGCTTAATGTCCAGGTGGAGTACGCCATTACTATGGGCGAAGGTGAGCGCCTGGCCCAGGGCATCGGCAATAGCTGCGGCCTCGTCAAAGGTAAGTGAGTGGCCGTCCACGCGGTGCAAAAACTCGGCCAGCGACATGCCATCGACATATTCCATAACCAGGTAGGCATAGGCTGTGTCGTGCGTAAAGTCGATGACCTGCACGATATTGGGATGTTGAAGCATGGCGGCGGTGTGCGCCTCGCGCAGGACATCCATGATGTCGCTGGCGGGCATGCCGGCACCGTTGATAAGGGGGATACGCTTAATGGCGACGCGGCGGCGCAGGTGCGTGTCGCGGCAGATCTCGATGGAGCCAAAACCGCCGGTCGCAAGTGTCTCGAGCGGCTGGTACCGCTTGAGCAGCTCGCGAGAGCTGGTGCCCTCCAAAGGAACGTCCGGCGAGAACCGGGCGGTATGTTGCGAGAAAAGCGGCATGGCCAACCCTCGTGCGTTTAAAGTTCGTTTGCGAGCGGCGGGCGCGGAGCCGAGCCGTTCGCGGTGGCATAGATGCTGCTAGTGTAGCACGCGCAGGTGGGCGACATTCAATTTAAGCTCCGTCTGGGGTCTGGACCTTGCGTCCGGCCTAGCGCTTCTTCTTGTTCTTCTTCTGCTTGCGCTGCTTGCCCTTGGTCTCCTGGGGCTTGTCGGCCTTGTCGCCCTGCTTGGCCTCGGCGGCGGCCTTCTCGGCCTTCATTTTCTTCTTCTTGGTCTCGATGCGGAGTTTTTTGTTGATGCGGGCCTTGAGGAAGGGGCCGAACTGCTCGGCATCGCCACGGACGAAGGTGTCCTTGGGGATCGTCACGCCCTGGTCGGCGAACATGGCCACAAAGATGCGCTCGCCGTCGAGTACGTGGTCGAGCTTGTCAAACGGGAAGAACTGCGACTTGCCGCTCTTGCCCCAAACCATCAGGCCGTCCTCGTTGGCGGCGACGCGGCGATAGCGGCCACCCATGGACTCGTCGGCCTCGACGGCGTCGATAAAGTCGCGGGCTAGCGTGTGGTGCAGGTTCTTGCTCCACCAGGCCAAAAAGGCGCCGAACACGATCAGCACGACGCCAAACTTGATCCAGTTGCCGCCGGCCACCAGCATGCCGATGCCGATGAGCGCGGCAACTGCCGCGGCGACATACAGCGAGCCGCGACGCCTGGGCGAGGCGACCAGGCGGGCGAAGTCGGTGACCAGGTCGTTTTCGTACTGGTACTCGTTGAGGTACAGGATGCCGTCATCGGCTGCGGCCTGCTCCTCGAGCGCGACCTCGACCTGGTCGGCTGCTTCGGAGGGAACGAGGTTGCTCTCTGCGTCTGCCATGCTCTTTGGACTCCTATCGCGGCGGGCTCGCCGTACGGGTTATTATGGAATGCAGTATGCCGTGCGACCGCATGGCCGCCGCGGCAACAAGACTCAGTATACCCGGGGGAGCACCCATGGAATCGTTGTACCGAAAGTATCGCCCGCTCACCTTCGACTCCGTGGTGGGCCAGCAACATATCGTCTCGACGCTCGAGCACGCCATCACCGAGGGGCGCCTGTCCCACGCCTACCTGTTCTGCGGACCGCGCGGTACGGGCAAGACCACCATGGCGCGCATTCTGGCCAAGGCACTGCTGTGCCGCAATGCCGAGGCGGCGCGCGCCGAGGGTGCAAGCGGCTGCATGCCCGACGGTACTTGCGAGGAGTGCGAGCTCATCGCCGAAGGCAACCACCCCGATGTCTACGAGCTCGATGCCGCAAGCCGTACCGGCGTGGACAACGTGCGCGAGGAGATCATCAACTCCGTCAACTTTGCCCCGGTGCGCGGCAAGTACAAGATCTATATCATCGACGAGGTCCACATGCTCACGACGGCGGCGTTCAACGCGCTGCTCAAGACGCTCGAGGAGCCGCCGGCACACGTGATCTTTGTGCTGTGCACCACCGACCCGCAAAAGATTCTGGAGACCATCCTCTCGCGCTGCCAGCGCTTCGATTTCCACCGCATCGGCAACGAGGATATCGAGCATCGCCTGTCCTACGTGTGCGAGCAGGAGGGCTTCGATTACGACGACGAGGCGCTCGCCATCGTGGCGCGCCATGCCAAGGGCGGCATGCGCGACGCGCTCTCCACGCTGGAGCAGCTGAGCGTCTTTGGCAACGGTTCTGTGCATGCGGACGACGCCCGCTCGCTTTTGGGCGAGGTTTCGGACCAGATCCTGGGCGAGTTTGCCCGCGCCATCGCCGATCGCGATGTTGCCGAGCTCTATGGACTGATCCGTGCGCAGGTCGAGGAAGGAAACGACCTGCTGGAGCTGACGCGCGACCTGGTGGCGCATGTGCGTGACGTGTATGTTGCCTGCGTTGCCGGTGCCCGTGCCGAGTTGTTTGAGGGCGGCTCCGAGCAGGCCGAGGCGCTTGCTGCCGAGGCCGCTGCCTTTGGCGAGCATCCTGCCGACCGCCTGGCTCGTGTGCTGACAGTGCTCGACGATGCCGCACTGGAGATGAGGGGCACGAGCGACGTGCGCCTGGTGCTCGAGATTGCCTGCACGCGTCTGGCGCGTCCCGAGGCTGATTTAACGATTGAGGCATTGGCCGAGCGCGTGGCACGCCTGGAGGCCATGGTTGCCAACGCCGCCGTGCCGGCGAGCGTGGCTGCTGCTCAGGCCGCCGCGCCTGCAGCATCCGTACCCGCTGCTGCCCAACAGCCGACGCTCATTTCGGGCGCCCGCGCTGCCGCCCCGGCGGCATCCGCTGCCCCCGCTGCTGCGTCCGCGCGCCAGGGCGGTATGCCTTGGGACCGTGGTGCTGCCGCTCCGACGGCTCAGCCTGCGCCCCGTTCTGCGTCCGTGTCAGCTTCCAAGCCTGCAGCGCCTGCACCTCAGCCTGCGCCGGCTCCGACGCCTCAGCCCGTTGCGGCCCCCGCGCCTGCCACCGCTCCGGCACCTAAGCCCCAGTCCAACAACGCCGCCCAGGTTGCCGCCGCCGGTGCCGCCGAGACGCCCGCGGTCGAGGATGCCGGAGAGCTGCAGCGCAAATGGGCCGAGGTTGTCGAGCGTGTCAAGGCGCGTCAGGCTTCCTACGCAGGGCTTTTGCTCAACGCCCGCGCCACGGCCGACGACGGCTCCAAGCTCACGGTCTCGTTCCCCGCGGGTTCGACTTTTGCCATTAAGATGCTCGGTCGCGCCGATACGCAGTCGGTGGTCCTGCCGACGGTCTGCGCGGTCTTCGGTCGTCGTACCGTCGACTATGTCCTGGATGGGGGTGGCACGCCGGCTCCTCAACATGAGGAGCATTCTCCATCTGCACGGGCTGCGGCATCTGCGGACCCGCAACCCGTGTCCTCGGCGGCCCCTGCATCCTCGAGCGCCAGCGCGCCGCAGCAGCAAGCGGCGCCGGTAGTGGCATCGACCCCGTCGGCGCCTAAGCCTGCGGCGCCCAAACCGGCTGCTCCGACACCCGCGCCCAAGCCCGTCTCGCCCGCGCCCAAGTCGTCTGACCTGGGCAAAGCCCCCTGGCTACGCTCCGACAACCCCGCCGGCGCTCCTGCTACGGGTAAGCTCCCGACCGAGCCCGCACCCCGTGCGTCCGAGCGCTCGGCTGCCCCCAAAGCTCAGCCTGTCGCGCAGTCCGCGCCGTGGGAATCCGAGCAGGTGCCCTACGACGACGCTATGGTCGGCGGCTTCGCTGGCGATGCGAGCGGGGACGATCTGCCTCCGTTCGACGTGCCGGGTGCGGCGTCCGCGTCCAAGTCCGCTGCAACTGCCCCCAAAGAGGAGGGCGCTCCTGCAGCTCCCTGGGAGTCCAACCCCGGTGCGGGCAGCCCCTTCGGCCATCAGGGTGCAGCCCCGAGCATCCCGCAGACCGAGGACGAGGCCAAAGCCCTCATCCGCAGCGTCTTCGGTCAGGCCACCATCTTCAAACCGGTGGAGTAGCCGTACGGGCGGGTATACTGCTCAAGAAGAGAACCCCTTGCCCGGGCGCATTTGTATTTCGGACATGTGTAGTGTGGTGCCGCGTATATCGCATTCGAGCAGACAGGTGCGTGACGGTCGGCCTAGGATGCTGAGGTCGACACGATACGTCGCACGACTGTCTGTGTACTCGACTTGCATGTCGTTGGCAACTGCTCCGATTGTCAAAAAAGAGCCTGGCTCGGCATCAACAATCTTGGAATCTTTTATCTTGACCTTGAGCTCTTGGTAAAGGGACGGGCTGTTGTAGTAAACGGTCCGGGTCCCGTCGGTGCACTCATCGGTCGCTTCCCATTTGACGACGGGCTGGTCCGAGCTGGCTATCAGCAGCTCTGCTCCAAAGGCTATAGCATGGGTGATGATAACCAGCAATGCCCAGCCGACAAAGAGATAGAGAACCACATATGCAGCGGGGTGTTTTGAGCGGATGTTTTGGAGCGCGTCGGGGGCATTCATGGGGGCACCTCCAAATTGCTGTCTGTGACAATCAAATTATACCCTGCCATCATGAGCGCCGCCTCGAGCAGCGGTTCGGCATTTTGTTATCTAGCTGGATGCAGAAAATGTCGGATTCCGGCTCTACAAGATTTAGCTTTCAATATTATGCAGATGCGAACTATTCAACTTTGCATAATCTATGGGTGCGGCTTGCACTCCAGGACGTGTATATCGACTGAGGTAACACGTCCGCCCCGCTCTCTCGCCGCGCGCCGTGGTACGATTTTTGAGTTTGAAAGTCCCGCCGTGCTCCGGCTGCCCTTGCAGCTTGTCGCGCGGCCGCACGTAAAGGAGCCATCATGGCCGGTATGAACATGCAGCAGATGATGAAGCAGGCTCGCAAGATGCAGGAGCAGCTTGCCGCCGCGCAGGAGAACCTCAAGTCCCAGACCGTCGACGCTTCTGCCGGCGGCGGCATGGTCAAGGTGACCGTTAACGGCGAGATGGAGCTCGTCAACCTCACCATCGATCCCGATGCCCTCGATCCCGAGGACGTCGATATGCTGCAGGACATGATCATGGCTGCCGTCAACGAGGCCGTCCGCGGCGTCAACGAGCTCGCCAACAAGCAGATGGGCGCCATCACCGGCGGCCTCAACATCCCGGGCATGCCGTTCTAAGACACGCATATATATGAGTGCGAATCACAGTCTGCAAAAACTGCTCGATGAGCTGGGCCGTCTGCCGGGCATTGGTCCCAAGTCGGCTCAGCGCATCGCCTATTACCTGCTCGAGGCCGATGCCGAGGAGGCCCGCCGCCTGGCCGAGGCCATCCTGGAGGTCAAGCAAGAGGTCCACTTTTGCAGCCGTTGCTTTAACTACGCCACGGCCGACGAGTGCTCCATCTGCCAGGACCCGATGCGCGATACCACTCGTATTTGCGTGGTGGGCGAGCCGCGCGACGTCCAGGCGATCGAGCGCACGGGCAGCTACCACGGCCTGTACCATGTGCTGGGCGGCGTGATCAGCCCCATGGACAAGATTGGTCCCGAGCAGTTGCACATCCGCGAGCTGCTGGCGCGTCTGGGTCACGAGGATATCCATGAGGTCATCATCGCCACCAACCCCAACATCGAGGGCGAGACCACGGCGAGCTATCTGGCCCGTACCATCAAGCCGTTGGGCGTCGAGGTGTCGCGTCTGGCAAGCGGCCTTCCCGTGGGCGGCGACTTGGAGTATGCCGACGAGCTTACGCTTGGCCGCGCCATCGAGGCCCGTCGCGCGATTTAGGCGGCGAGCCTGCTCCTGCCGTATGTTTTCCTCGCGATGCACGGGGTAGTCATAATTTCCCCGTGCGACTGTGAGTTTGTTGTGCAACAAAGATGCTTCGTATCCGCTTATCGCATGGATGCTTCCGCTCGCATCCTTAATTTGCCCATTCGTTGCGCAACCTTTTGGGTTCGCTGATACACTCAAATATGGATTTGAATGAATGCGCCGCTTCTGAGCGGCGTGTTTTTCTTGGAGGAGAACGCATGCGGCCCGGTGGCACTCAGACAAAGCGCGGCGCCGCGGTGCGCATGCGACGCCGACTGGGCTTGGCGCCGCGGGCGTACGTGCTGCTGTCGTGCTCGCTGGTGCTGGTCATGGCTGGCGTTTCTGCCTATGGCATGACCGTGCCGTCCATGATGCAGGCGCATGCCGCACGCGAACCGCGCATGGGGCATGAGGTCAAAAGTGATCTGGGTACCACGACTGGATATGCTTGGGCAAGTGTGGTCGCGCATATTGTGTTTGGCACCGACGATGCGGACGGCGCCGAGGCCCCGGACAACGAAGTCACGCTTGCCAATGGCAAAACCATCGTGCTCACCAACACCAAGATCATCGATCGGTTGTCCAACAATAGCGTGGCGGCAACGGTGAATAAGGTCGAGCAGCAAAAGGAGCAGGACGCCCAGCGGTCCGGAAAGCCCGGTAGCTCGGATACTTCTGGCTCCGGCTCGGATTCATCGAGTTCGGGCGGCGGTTCTGGGTCGGGTTCCTCTACCGGAGGGTCTGGAAACGGCGGCTCGACGGGCGGCAACACTGACAACGATGCAAACTCCGGTGGCCTTTCCGCTGCCGAGGAAGAGAGCATTCACAGTTGGCTTGTGACCAAGTACAACATGCTCGACGGCTATGTTTCTCGTGCCAATGACGTGGTCTCGACCTATAACTCTACGGGAGATCCCAGACCGTGCGACAGCCTGGTCGGGGAGATGTTTGTCATTCGAGCCGAGTTCGGTCGTCAGACATTCTCGCCCCGGTCAAAGTGGTATCAGCAGTATGCCAATCTGTGGGGCTGTTACACCAACCTATGTCAATGGGTCGGCCATTACGGCGATGATGACGTCGCGCTCGGTAACTTCAACAATAACGTGGCGGCGCTTGCCCTATGATGACCGATCTTGCATCCACCACACCACAATCGCTCGGTCGCGATCCCATGGTCGGCCTGCGCCTGGCGCGTGTCGACGGGTTTGAGCCGGCCATTGCGCTCGGTCAGGACGAACTGCCTGCCTATCTGCGTCGTTTTACGATGCTGTTTGCCGACGATGCCACCATGCGCCGTGGCGGTATCGGCCGCGTGACGCGTGCCGTCAACGCCCAAGGCGAGGCCGTGGCACTCAAGCAGCTCATCTTGCCGACGCGCGATGAGTTTGACGACGATGCCGCTCACGAGGCGCTGGTCGCCAAGTTCAAGGCGGCGTTTCGCGAGGAATACGAATGCCATCGCGCCCTTTCGGGCCTTAAGGGCTTTCCCCGCCTCTATGGCTGGGGTGAGGTCGACGGTGTGCCTGCAATTGTCATGGAATGGGTCGAGGGCGAGACGCTTGCCCGCTTGCGTTCGCGACTTGCCGTGGACGATGCCGGACGCCTGTCGCCGCTTGTGGCGGCGCGTCTGGGTCGCGACCTGTTCGATTTGCTCTGCCGTATGAGCCTGGTGGGCGAGGGCTTTGTCCATCGCGATATCTCGCCCGCTAATGTTATGGTGCGCACGGCGCGTCTACCGCTTGATCGGCAGCTTGCCGAGGGCACCTTTGACCTGTGCCTGATCGACTTTGGCTCGTCGCTGGCGCTTGAGCCTGCGTCGGCCGTGGCCGGTACCGGCGGCAAGGCGTCGTTTACGGAGCGTTATGCCACGCTGCGTCGCGCGACGGTTGCCTATGCCCCGCCCGAGATGCTCACCGACGATATTCCCGACCTGCGCGCTTTGCGTATGTCGCCGGCGATTGACGTCTATGCCGCGGCAAGCACGGTTTACGAGCTCATTGCCGGCGTCGCGCCATACGAAGCCGCGCCGAGCACTTCGGGCACCTCGGGTTCGCGCAAAAAGACGCGCGACATCGCGAGCCCCTACCGTCTCAAGATGGACACGCGGCCCGACTATCCCATTGGTGCCCATGCGCCCGGTTGTGATTTGACTCAGCTGCTTCGTCGTGAGCCCGATGTGGCGCTCGCTGCGGCCGAGCAGGCCCAGCAGCTAGGGCTTGAGCCGGATTCCGAAGAGCTACGCGATGCGCTGGCGTTTGTCGATGCCCAGCTGTTCGACGTGGTGATGGCCTGTCTGTCCAGCCATCAAAAAGATCGTCCCGAGCCGGCGGCGGTCGAGGCGGCGCTCTCAGCGTTTTGTGACCACTATGCGCAAAATGTCGGCCGTTCGCTCCGCGGCGAGCCGCTCACGCCGTGCCCCATGGATGCGTCTGGCCGCGCGGTTCGTCGCGCGCTGATGGTCGGCGCGACGGTCGTCTGTGGCGTGGTTTGGGCTGTGATCGTGGTTTCGGCCGCGCTGCTGGCGTCGGGCGCTCGCGTGACGGCGACTTTGGGATCGCTCGTGTGGTCTGGGTCGCTACCGGGTATTATTGCCGCACTGGCTTTGGCGCTGCCAGGCATAGCCGGCGTTGCCGCGGGGGCACTTGCGCGCAATCGGCGCTCGGGGTTCCTGCAGGGTGTGCTTGCGCTTTCTGCCTGCGAGGTTCCGGTGCTGGTTGTGGCTGCATGTAGCGTATTTTCCCAACGCGCCGTGATGGGCGGCCTTGTTGCCGCTCTGGTTGCAACCTATACGCTTACGTGGTTTTTGCTTGCGATGGGCTTTGCCTTTGAACTTCCCGTTTCGGCACCGCGACGCACAAAAGCCCAGATGGCGACTCCGCTTGCCGGTGGAGCCGCAGCTGCCCGTACTTTTGGCGGACCTGTCGAAGTATCGTCCGATTCTATTTCTACGACTAAGGAGGCCTAGGTCATGGCATCTCAAGTTGAGCTCACCCCATGCGGGGCCATGTTTGACATCTTTAAGCGCGCGGCGCATCTGAGCCATATCGAGCTGTGCGGCTTGGTGCTTTCGTCCCGTCCGCTCGCCGACGGCCGCAGCCCGCAGAGCCGAGCCGCCGATCGCTCTTGGGTTTCCCGCTTTATCGTTCGCGCGCCGGTCGGCACGCTTCAGCAGCGCTACTTTGCCGAATACGGTACCTCGGCTGCGCGCATTATGTCGCAACTGGCCCTGCGCCAGCGAAATCCCATGGACTCCACGGCTGTGATCAATATGGTGTGCGGTCCTGCAGGTGAACCGATGGTACGCGCGCTCGAAGAGTGCCACCAGGACACGAATCTCTATCGCAACGCGCTCGATCGCCTGTCCCAGGCGGCGGAACTCATGCCCGCCGAGCGCGCCGAGGCCGTGCTGGTGCTGTTTGTCGCTGTCGGTTGTTCGGCGGATGTGCGGTCCTCGGTGAACTATGCCATCGACTACGCGCACGCGACCTGTGGCGGAGGCACCTCCACGCCGCGTTCGCTTGGCATGTCGATGACCGCGGGCGAACGCGAACCCGCCCCGGCGCACCCCTTGGGCTTGCTGCGCGTACAAAACAGTTTTGTCGTGAGCGCCCCGCGCTGGATTCAGCCGAGTGAGCAGGGTGTTGAGATTGGCGCGCTGGCCACTGGTGAGGGCGATATTACCGACGTCGGCGACGATGTCTCGGCCCGCCATGCCCATATCTGGTGCGATGCTCAAAATATCTGGCACGTCGAGGACTTGTCGTCCACCAACGGAACCGTGGTGGTAAACGGGGCCACGCGCGTCTGCATTCAGGTCGAGCCCGGCCGTTCCGCCCAACTCAATCCCGGCGACGAGCTCAAGCTCGGCGAATCCACTACCTACGCCATTCTCTTCGGTGCCCTCTAGCCGGCAGTTAGGGACGTTCCTTTTAATATGAGCAGGACATTGTCAAGAGGCAAAATCGGGCCTGGCCCCAACGATATGGGGTCAGGCCCTCTCCCTATATCAGCCCGTCCGCGGCGACCTCGGCGTGTCTTACCGACGCTCGTCTTTGCAGTTTAATATCCGCCCGCGGCGATCTCTCGCTGGGCAATCCGTTGCTACGGCTGAGGCTTCTACGTCGAACCGACAGTCTGTGCACGCGTGTGGCGCCCTGGGCGCTCGCAGAAAAGGGACCTGAGGTTCGCCTCAACGGCTTCGGATCGAACCGCTTCCGGGGTGACTGGCTTATGTGCGGGGGACCGCCCCCCCTACGCCTCCTCGGCCATGAGGCCGACCGCCCATACCCAGCAGGCGAGCTCGCGCGCCGTGGCCACGTTCGCCTTGTTGCCGTGGACCCCGCGCGCGAGCAGCGCCTCCCGCCTCTCGACCAGCCTCCGCACGCCCTTGGCGGCATGCCTCCGGGCGCCCCGGTCCGGGGCCTGGCCCCTGGCGAGGTCCTTCGGCCGCCCCGAGCACGTCAGGTAGTGCCACGCGGCCTCGACCAGCGTCTTCCTCAGGTGCTTGTTGCCAGCCTTGGTGATCGCGCCCCTGCGGTCGCTCTCCCCGCTGGAGTGCTCGGAGGGCGTCAGGCCGACCCACGCCGCGAACGAGCGGGCGTTCCTGAACCTCGAGAACTCGCCGGCCTCGAACACGAGGTCGGCGGCGGACGCGGTGTCTACGCCCTTGAGGCAGCGGAGGGAGTCGACCCTCTTCCTCCACCTGGGCTTGCGGGCCTCGGCCTCGACGAGCCCCTCGAGCCTCGCCTTTGTTAGCGTCAATCTATTTTTCACCAGTTTCGCTAAACAGGCGCACCGTTCGCGCAAAGGCGGTTTCACCGGTTGCGCTAACGTATTTTCACCGATTCCGGTCACGGCTTGACGGGCCCGTCCCTCGGCAGGTCCTTCAGCCTGTAGGACCTGCCGGTTATCTTGACCAGGTGGCAGTGGTGGCACACCCTGTCCGCGATCGCGCTCGCCGCCACGTCGTCCCCGAACACCCTGCCCCAGCCGCTGATCCCCACGTTGGTGGTGATGATCGTCGAGCGCTGCTCGTAGCGCGTCGATATCAACTGGAACAGCAGGTCCGCGCCCGCGCTGCCGACGTCGAGGTAGCCGAGCTCGTCGATGATCAGCAGCCTCGAGTGGGCGTAGTACTTGAGCCTCTTCTTGAGGATGCCGCGCGACGAGGCGTCCTCCAGGTCCTCGACGAGCCGGGCGCAGTCCACGAACCTGACCTCGCGCCCCGCCCTGACGGCCTCGATGCCCAGCGCGACGGCGAGGTGCGTCTTGCCCACGCCGGGGCTCCCCACGAGCAGGACGTTCTCGGCCCGCTCGACGAACCTCAGGGTCGCGAGCTCCTCGATCTCGGCGCGCGGGACCGACGGCTGGAAGTCCCAGTCGAAGTCCGCCAGCCCCTTGACGTAGGGGAACCCCGACGACCGTATGCGCTGGTTGGTGATCCTGACCTCCCGCGCGGCGACCTCGACGCGCGTCATCTCCTCGAGGGCGGAGGCGAAGCCCCGCTCGCCCGCGGCGACCATCCTCACGTAGTCGGGCAGGGACGCCGCCATCTCGTGCAGCCCGAGCGCGGAGAGGTTCGCCTGCGCCCTGATCGAGGGGCTGCCCTCCGCGACGGCGCCCATCACGCCCCTCCGAGCGAGTCGAGCAGCGCGAGGTTGGCGCGCGCGGCCTCGGCGATGTCAGCGTCGGCCAGGCCCCGCTTCCCCTCGAGGGCCTGCCCATAGTGGTCGGGGTCGTAGTTGATGGGCCTCGACGGCCCGGACGCGGCGTCGTGGACGGCGACCTCCTCGCCGGCCATCCTCACCACGACCTGGCCGCCGGGCATCGCCACGACGCTCACGCGCCGGCCGATGCAGCGCCTGGGCACGGACCACTCCCTGCCGGCGGCCCTGACGAGCATGGTCGGCGGGACGGTCTGGACGCTCACGTCGCCCACCATCGACTCGAGGAGCCGGAGGTTCCCGATGGGCCGCAGGCTCTCCTTCTCCCGCATGAACAGCGCGTCGGGCGGCAGGCCGGTGGTGCGGTTCGGCTCCGAGTTTGCCTGGGCCTCGACCCGGGCCACCGCCTCGGCGAGGCCGCCCCACCCGGTGAACTCGCCGCCGTAGGCGAGCAGGCGGTTCAGGAAGCGGTTGGCCGACTCGTCCTTGCCCTTGGTCTGCGGCGAGCGCGGCGCGCAGAGCCTGAGCTCGAAGCCGGCCTCCCGCGCGAACCGCCACGCCCTCTCCTGCCTGGTCCTCCTGCGGCCCGAGACGGTCACCAGGCACGACTGTTAGCGCTACTGTAAAAACAACCAATTTCGCCATCGCACTTTAGCCGATTCCG
>UQUL01000021.1 GCA_900544235.1 uncultured Collinsella sp. | reverse complement strand
GATCTACACTTCTAGCTTCGTCGGCAGCGTCAGATGTGTATAAGAGACAGTCTCATCGACCTGCGTAGGCGTAAAGATGGTAGTGACGTTGACCTTGATGCCGTCGGCGGAAAGCTTGCGGACCAGCTCGGCGGTGGACTCGCCCTTGGTGGTCACGCACGGAATCTTGACGTAGACGTTCTCGGCCCAGGTAGCGATCTCGCGGGCCTCGACCTCCATGGTCTCGACGTCGTCGGCAAAGACCTCAAACGAGACGGACACATCGGTGATGTGGGTCAAGACCTCTTTGGCAAACGCGCGGTAATCCGTCACGCCGCCCTTCTTCATAAGGGACGGGTTGGTCGTGAAACCCTGAACGTTGCCGTTCTCGTACATGTCGAGCATGCCCTCGAGGTTTGCACCGTCAGCGAACACCTTGATTGCCATCTGCCTGATTCCTTTCGCTAGCATACGGCCGATAAACTGCTAAACACTTTACCTACGTTTATCAAGGCGTGAGCTGCGGTTTTTTATCTTCTCGGCGAACGGTATAAACACCTCAGTGTTTGGATTGATAAATCGATTGAGCATGCAAAAGCAAAGAGTCGCAGTTTGAGCAAACGTTAGAACGCGGGATTCATTAGATGAGGCCGAAATGCTGCATCGCTGTGACGGTGCCGTCGTGTGCGACATCGTCGGTCACGTAGTCGGCGAGCGCCTTGACCTCGGGCATGGCGTTGCCCATGGCCACGGCCGTCTCGACCGCAGCGAGCATGCCCAGGTCGTTACCCGAATCGCCGAAGCCAAAGGTGCGCGCGTTGCCGGTGCGACCCAGGTATTCCAGCGCTCGCGCCACGCCCACGCCCTTGTCAATGCCCTTGGGGCTCAGCTCGCGATTCTGGCCACCGGTGTTGCACAGCTCAAACTCGCAATCGATAAAGCCGTCATCATTGGCTACGCGAGCCAAACTGGGCACATTGAGGCATACCTTGCCCACGCGCAGACTGCCGTCGACGCGCATCTCCTCGGCGCTGTGCACCACAGAAGTGCCGATCAGAGACGACTGCTCAACACCCGCGGGTTCCAGGGCAAAAGTAGCCACGTTGGTCTCGAAAAAGGCCTCAATCCCTGCCGCTGCCATACGGCGCGCAAGCTCCTCGATAACGTCCTCGTCAAAGCAGTCCTCATGCACCACGCGACCCTCGACCTCGAGCGTGGCGCCCGCCATGGCAACGACACCCGCAGGCTCCAAAGCACGCAGGCCATCGGCAATCAGCCACAAGGGACGACCCGTGCAGATAAACGCCTTGTGCCCTGCGTCGCGCAGACGATGAAACGCCTCGATCACCGCCTGCGAGGGGCGAACCGCCGAAAAGTCCTTGTCGGTCATGTTGTCGGGATCGAACGACGTCAGCGTGCCGTCCACGTCAAAAAAGAGCACGGCAGAATCGGGGCACGCATCAATCATATGGGTTCCTTTCGAGGATAAGGGCAAACGAAGCATCCATCATATAATGGAGCGACGCAACCAGAGAGGTCACCCATGGAATTTTACGCAAGCTGCCCCGAGGGCTTTGAGTCCGCACTCGCCGATGAGCTTAAACGCCTCGGGCTTTCGCATGTTCGCCGGCTGAAGGGCCGCGCTACATTTGAGGGCGAGCTCGAGCAAGGCTACCGAGCATGCCTGTGGTCGCGCCTGGCGAGCCGCGTGTTTGCGGTGCTTGGGCGCTTTGAGGCGCAGGATGCCGACGAGCTGTACGATAGCGTTTACGACATCGCCTGGGAGACCGTCATCCGCCCCGGCGCCACCATCGCCATCACCGCCCGCGGCGTGACCGAGCAGCTGCGCAACACGCGCTTCTCGGCCCTGCGCGCCAAGGACGCATTGTGCGACCGCTTGGCCGAAACCACGGGCCGTCGCGCCGATGTCAACGCCACCGATCCCGATGTTCACCTGCTGCTTTCGCTGCGCCAGCGCCGCGCGAGCATCAGCCTGGACCTTTCGGGCGACCCGCTGTTCAAACGTCTGCCGCCCGCAGCGACCCGCGCCGGCGAGGGTACGCACGTGCTACGCCCCGACTACGCCGCCCTGATGCTGGCGCAGGTCGGCTGGACCGCACTGTGCGAGCGCGAGCTGACGGCCGACGATTACGAAAACGAAGCCCTTCCCACGCTGATCGATGCCTCGTGCGCCGGCGGCGGTCTGCTGCTGGAGGCCGTGAACATTCTGACCGACCGCGCCCCGGGCGCTGCACGCGAGCGCTGGGGCTTTGAGGGCTGGCAGTTGCACGACGCCGCTCTGTGGGAGCAGCTGCTTGCCGAGGCACGCGAGCGCGAGGCGACAGCGCGCGAGCGACAGGCGCGCATCGTGGCCGTAGACATCGACCCCTCCGCTCGCAAGACTGCCGAGCGCATGGTCAAGTGCGCCGGCTACAAGCGTTTTGTCGACTTTTGTGCCGCCAAGCCCGCCACCGTGCTGGACCATGCGGGCGCCGTCGCCGGTGCCGCCGTGGTCGCAGACACCACCGAGACCCCGCTTTCGCTCATGCACGACGCCATGACGCTGGTCGGCGAGCTGCGCCGCGCGCCCGAGCTTTCCGCGGCGCCGGTCGCCGCACTCACCCGCGATGGCCTTATGGCCCGCGCGCTCCATGCCGAGCCCGCGCGCTCCATCGCCGTTATGCCCAATAACGAGGAGGCGGCTCTTGAGGTTTGGCCCTCGCTCGACCACGCCGCCGCGGCATTCGAGGCTGCGACCAGCGCAAACGCCGAGGAACAGTCCACGGACGCCGAAGGCGAAGCCGCCAACACCCTCATGCCCGAACCTGCCGCCACGCTCGACTTGGGCGACGGCAAGCCGCTGCCCGTGCTCATCCCCGAGTCCGAGCAGTTCGCCAACCGCCTGCGCAAGAATGCCCGTCTGCGCCGCAAGTGGGCAAAGCGCGAGGGCGTGAGCTGCTACCGCGTCTACGATGCCGACCTGCCCGACTACTCCGCCGCCATCGACCTGTACGAGGGCTGCCCGCAGACGCCGGGCCGCTGGCTCGTCATCGCCGAATACGCCGCGCCCAAGACCATCGATCCCGCGCTGGCCCAGGCCCGCATGCTCGACATCTTGGCCATCGCGCCGCGCATCCTAGATGTTCCCGCCGAGCATGTGCACGCCAAGGCCCGCATGCGCTCACGCGGCGGCTCGCAGTACGGCAAGCAGGGCGCCGGCAAGGGCGGCTCGGGCGAGCGCGCCAACATCGCGCGCCGTCGCCTGCCGCTCATCGAAGAGGGCGGACTCACCTTTGCCGTCAACTTTGATGACTACCTGGATGTGGGCATCTTCTTGGATCACCGCGTCACCCGCAACCTGGTGCGCGAGCACGCCAAACAGGCACGCCGCTTCCTCAATCTGTTCGCCTACACCGGCACCGCCACCTGCTATGCGGCCGACGGCGGCGTCGAGGAAACCGTGGCAGTCGACCTTTCCAACACCTACCTGGACTGGGCCGAGCGCAATATGCGCCAGAACGGCTTTGTTGGTCCGCAGCATCATTTTGTGCGCGACGACGTGCTTGCCTGGATTCGCGACCAGCGCCAGACGCGCAACCGCTGGGACCTGATCTTTGTCGACCCGCCCACGTTCTCGAACTCGTCCAAGATGGGCCGCCGCACCTGGGATGTCCAGCGCGACCATGTTGAGCTTTTGGCCGGCGTATCGCGCCTGCTTGCACAGGGTGGACATGCCATCTTTAGCTGCAACCTGCGCGGCTTCCGCCCCGAGACACGCAAGCTCGCCCGCGCGGGCGTGGTGTTGGAGGACATTACGGCGCAGACCATCCCCGAGGATTTCGCGCGCAACCAGAAGGTGCACCACTGCTATATCGTGCGCCGCCTGCCCATTGAGGACGCCATGGCCGAGGTCGGCTTTAGCGCCGAGGAGATTGCCGAGCGTGTCGAGGAGCTGCGCAACCCCGAGGCCCGCAAGCCTCGCGCGGCAGTGCCCACGCACGCGCAGGCCGGCAACGGCAAGTCCAACTTTGCCGGCAAACCCTCCCCTGCCGGCAAGTCCAAAAAGAAGAAGTTCTACGCCAGCAAGCCCAAAGGCAAATAAACAAAGTTGCGGTGGAATATGGACTGTTTGGCCGCCAAATAGGCCATTTCCGTCCGTATTTCACCGCAACTCATATTGGGATGGTGGTTGGCGATCTAGCCTTGGGTGACCAGGCGGTAGCCGATGCCTACGTGGGTTTGGATATAGCGGGGATGCGCGGGGTCGGACTCGATCTTCTTACGCAACGTGCCCATAAAGACACGCAGGCTCGCCAGGTCGCTCTTAGTTGCCGTACCCCAAATCTCGTGCAGGATAAACTGGTGCGTCAGCACCTTGTCGGCGTTATGCGCCAGCAGGCATAGCAGTTTGTACTCGATCGGCGTCAGATGCAGTTCCCCGCCATCCATCGTAGCAATGCCGGCATCAAAATCGATATGCAGCTCACCGGTATCGAACGAGCCCTCGGAGACAACGCCGCCCGTTTGCGCATACGAAAGGCGCCTGAGCGTCGTGCGAATGCGCGCGAGCAGTTCCTCGACCGAAAACGGCTTGGTCAGGTAGTCATCGGCGCCGGCATCGAGCGCGCGAATCTTGTCCGCGTCCTCGCTGCGCGCCGAAACCACGATGATCGGCATGCCCGACCATGCGCGCACCGACTCCACCACCTTGACGCCGTCCATATCGGGCAGGCCCAGATCGAGCAGCACGATGCTCGGTGCCTGCGATGAGGCGGCGGCGATGGCGGCATGGGCGGTCTCCACAGCCATATGGCGCAAGCCGTGCGCCTCGAGCGCGGCAACGATAAGATTGCGAACGGCGGGGTCGTCCTCAACGACCAAGATGAGCGGTTTTACGGCAGAGTTCGGCACAGCGTTACTCCTTATCAAACGAAACGTCGGCGGCGGGAAGTTCAATCGTAAAGACCGAGCCGTGCGGGTCCGCCGCGGCAACCTCTATGCTACCGCCATGCGCCAGCGCAATGGAGCGGCAGAGCGAAAGCCCCAGGCCCACACTACGGTGGCTGTCGGCCAGGCCATGGTTGGCGGTATAGAACGACTCAAAGATGCGCTCGCGATCCTCGGGTGCGATGCCCGGACCATCATCGGCCACCGAGCACGCCACGCGTCCATCGTCGACGCTAATCGAAATCATGATATGCGAGCCCGCGGGCGTATAGGTGATGGCGTTGTTCACCAGATTGACCACCAGCTGCACCATCAGGCGCGCATCGACGTTGACGAGCGCCGGCTCATCGCACGCCACCACCTTAAGGTCGTGCTCGCGCACGGCAGGGTTCACGTGGCGCAGTGCCTCCTCGACGATATCGTCCATGAGTTCGAGCGTGGTCGACAGGCGCATACCGCCACCCTCGAGCTTGGTGATGGCGAGCAGATTCTCGACGGTGGCGTTGAGCCATTGCGCATCCGAGCGAATGGATAGAAGCAGGCCGCGGCGCGTCTGGGCATCGAGCACCGCGGTGCCGGTCGAGCCCTGGTCGAGCAGCACGTCGGCATTACCCGAAATACTGGTGAGCGGCGTGCGCAGGTCGTGCGAGATGGAGCGCAGCAGGTTGGCGCGCAGCTGCTCATTTTTGGCAAGCACCGCCGCCTCCTCGCGGGCCTCCATGGCGCGGGCGCGATCGAGTGCCAGCTCGCCTTCGCTCACGATAGCATCGGCAAGTGTCCGCTCCTCGTGCGTCAGCACGTCGGGCTCGGCAACGATAGCCAGCACGCCCACCACCGAGGCGGGGTCGCCCGAGCGCGCGAAGCCGTCGCCTGTGCGAACCGTCAGGTAGATGCCATAAAACGCCGAGCCGCCATAGGTGGCATCGAGCGGCGTTCCCACATAGGCGGACGCCGAAAGCCGCGGCGGCATCTGCCGCGCCAGTTCATGCACCGGCGCGGCATCGCCCACGGCCGTGTATGTCGCACACGGCAGCAGGTCATCGCCCTCGGCGTCAGCGCTGTACCACACGACCGGGCAGTCCGAAAGACGCGCCAGCTGCGTGGCCATGGCGTGAACGATCTGCTGCTCGTCGGCGCAGCGCTGCAGCATGCGGTTGGTCTCGAGCACCATATGCGTGCGGCGGTCGCTGGCGGCAGCCTGTGCCAAGGCGCGGCGCAGGGCCAACGCAATCGAGCTCGACACAAGCGAGACCACGAACATGATGAAGAACATGCCGGGATAGCCGCGGTCGATAAGCGACAGCGAGTAGCGCGGGTCGACAAACAAAAAGTTGTAGAGCGCCACGGCGGCAGCCGAGCTCAGCAAGCAATACAGGCGACTCCAGGTAAAGAATGCGCACAGCTGAACGGCGAACACATAGACGATCATGATGCTCGGCGCGAGACCCGGATGGTCGAGCAGCGCGCCCACAATCGTCGCCGCGACCAGCAGCCCCACCGATACGCAGGCGTCATACAGAGGAGTGCGGCGCGTCAGCGTTGTGCGCCGCCACCAAAAGCTATCGGCAATATCGCCGTCCGCACGGACGTCCATCAGCGCCCCGCCCCTCTCTCAAAGACAAAAACCACCACAAAGGGGACAGGCACCTTTGTGGTGGTTTCCCTTGTGGTGGTTCTAAGTGTATAGCCTTTGCAACCTGCGGTCGCTAGACAAACAGCACGTGCGCGAGCAGGGCACACACGCACACCGCTCCAAATACCAGTGCCACGATCGAGATCACGCGGTCGGCCATATCCATGTTGGCACGGTTCGTCAAAAACCGATCTTCGGCGGCGTCGGCGCGTGCCTCACGTACCAGCTCGGCAACCACCTCGCGGCCATCAAGCATCTTTGCATCCATGTTTGCCTCCCCGGTCTCAATCTTGTCCATCGAAAACCAACTCCATGCAACCTGTCAGCGCCTACGGGCGCTCGTTGGGGGCCAGGCGCTGCATCTTGTTCACGGCTTTGAACTTGGTGAACAGCGGCACGTACTCAAAGCTCACGTTGGAGTTCTCCAGGCCGTACCAGCGCGCAGGCGTGCCGGCGGCGCGGCGGATGATGTACTTGAGCGTGATGGCCGTACGCTCGCTCGGCTCCACATCGCTTTCAGGCGCCAGAAGCTTACGAATCAGGACGAACTTGAACGTACCGATGTTACCCGGATCCTTGTAGACCGAGTAGTCATGCGTCTGCGCCGGTAGCTCGCCGGTGGCAGCCAGGTCCTGAACGACCTGACGCAGGTAGGCATTGACGCGCTGGTTGATCTTGTAGCCCAGGTACAGATGCACGCGGAACACGTAGTCGGTGCCGAACGTCTCGACCGAATAGGCAAAGGTATGCGGCTCGTCCATGGTCTCGACGTTCACAAACCACCAGGCGCGAGCACGCTTGGGATGCTTGTCCAAGATCGAGTAGACGATATCGCGGTCGATGTAGTCGGTATGGGTGTCCTTGGTCAGGTACACGACGTTGTCGCTCATGCGCTCATAGCGATCGTCGTCGCGCAGGCGCTTGAGCTGCGGCAGGTAGCTGCGCAGCGGCAGCAGCGTAAACTGGCGCTGCTCGACCGCCGTGCCGTTGTACCAGCACACCATAATGCCCATGATGAGTGCAGCCATGAGGATGGTGAAGTAGCCGCCGTGGAAGAACTTGGTGAGCGAGCTCACGAAGAAGAAGCCTTCGAGCAAAAGGAAGAAGGCCGCGAAGATCCACGGAGCAACCTTGAGCTTGCGCTCCTCGTGCAGGTAGAAGAAGAGCAGCAGCGTGGTGCACATCATAGTCAGCGTAATGGCAAGGCCGTAGGCGGCTTCCATATGCGCCGAGTTCTGGAACAGCAGCACCACGATGACGCAGCCGACAAGCATGACGTTGTTGACCATGGGGATGTAGAGCTGGCCCTTGGTCTCGGCAGGGTAGAAGACCTGCATGTGCGGCATAAGGTCCAGGCGGCTGGCCTCGGACACCAGCGAAAACGCGCCGGTGATGAGCGCCTGCGAGGCAATGATGGCCGCAACGGTGGAAAGGCCTACGGCAAAGGGACGCAGGCCCGGGGCGAGCATCTGGTAGAACGGGTTGAGGTCGGCAATGCCCATGAGCTCGGGGTTGGCAGCGTTGTTCATAAGCCAAGCGCCCTGGCCCATATAGGAAAGCAGCAGGCAGCACTTAACGAACGGCCAGGTAGCGTAGATGTTGCCGCGGCCGACGTGGCCCATGTCGGAGTAGAGCGCCTCGGCACCGGTGGTGGCGAGGAAGCAGCTGCCCAGAATCATGATGCCCGCGTGGTTGTTGGGGCTTAGCAAAAAGGCGATGCCGCGCACCGGGTTGAGGCACAGCAGCACGGCGGGGTGCTGGAAGACAAAGAACAGACCCGTGCCGCCCAGGAACAGGAACCACAGCGTCATGATGGGGCCAAAGGCGTGACCGATCTTGGCCGTACCGATGCGCTGTACCAAGAAGAGCACGATGATGATGGCGAGCGTAATGGCGACGACGCGGCCCTGGTCATCGCCCAGCACGGCATGGACCGCCGGGATGGTGCGCAGGCCCTCGATGGCCGTGGTAACGGTAACGGCCGGCGTCAGGATGCCGTCGGCGAGCAGTGCCGCGCCGCCCAGCATGGCGGGGATGATAAGCCACTTGCCGCAGCGCTTGACCAGGCTGTACAGGGCAAAGATGCCGCCCTCACCATGGTTATCGGCGCGCAGCGAGATGAGCACATACTTGATGGTGGTCAGCAACGTGACCGTCCACACGACAAGGGAGAGCGCGCCGAGCACGAACTCCTCCGTGACGCTTCCGATGCCGCCGTTGCCGGCAACGAGCGCCTTGGTTACATACATAGGGCTGGTGCCGATATCGCCGTACACCACGCCCAGCGTGACGAGCATCGCCGAGATGCTCACAGGAATCGCAGCGTGCGAGGCTGCCTCCTTGGCCTTTTGTTCCATAAGCCGGTTTCCTCCCAACTTTAATGTTCGAAGGGATTATAGGTAATCGGCCCATGTTTTAATGCACTGTTTTCCCAGCTAGATAAAGATTTATACAGTCTTTAGGCCACGGCGGCGATATGAAGTGTGACAAAGGGACTATCCCCTTGTCACATTCGTCATTTTCCGAGCCAGTTTTTGAACCACCACTCCATGGAGCGGCTCATCTCGGCCATAAAGGGGCTCGTGTGCTTGCGGGTGTAGATATCCACGACGCGCTCCCCCACCTCGCGGGCGTGCGGGCGAAACATCGCATCCATCTCGGCCACCTGCGCATCCATAGTCGCGGCATCCGCACGGCAGTAGCGCTCCTCGTGCACCAGGTTCACCACGGGGTGCGCGATTGCCGGGCGCTCCTTACGGGGCGTGCCGATGATGAGCATCGACAGCGGCATGGTATAGGGCGGCAGATCGAGCAGCGCGGCAACTTCCTCGGCGTTCTCGACGATGTCGCCGATATAGCAGCTCCCCAGCCCCAGGGCCTCGGCGGCAACCACGGCGTTTTGCGCGGCGATCACGGCATCCTGAGCCGCGATGGCAAAGTCGCCCAGACCCGGCGCGCGGCGGGGTGCCTTGCCCGTACGCTCTACAAGCTCGGGCTCAAAGCAGCCCACGTGCTCAAACAGATCGATCCACTTGGCATAGTCGACCACAGATATAAGTGCCCAGGGCGCCTTGGCGATCATGGGCTGGTGGTCGCACAGGTCGGCCAGGCGGTCGAGCGTTGCCTGCTCGCGGATGCTCACGATGGAATACATCATCATGGCGCCCGCCGACGGCGCGCGGCTCGCCGCATGCAAGATCGCCGCCCGCTGCTCGTCGGTCACCGCCACGGGACGGTCGTCATCATCACGCGCGAAGGCACGCGTGGACGAGCGGTGTTCCAAGATGTCCAGCGCCGCGTTGCCCGTAGTCTCGACCGGATAGCCGCCCGCGTCCACGCCCACAGCTCCGCCGCAGTACTCGGTGCCCGTCATACAAACCTGCTCGCCCATAGCTCTATCCTCGCTAATTCTTTAAGAAGCCTTTACGTTTCCGTGTAATTCCCGTCCATTATCGCGCAGGCCGCCACTACATTGCGCCACACCGCCGCACGTGCGCGTTAATATGGCTGGTTGTTGTGCGCAGCCACCAATTGCAGCGCATATCTTGGTAACAATCGGGTAAACCCCCGCTTTCGTACGTTTTAGTTTGTGAGGAGTCTCAGCATGTTCGCTGCCGCCATCTCGCTCGTCGGTCTTGCGGCGACCGTCTACCTTGTTTTGCGCGAAGCCAAGGCCATTCGCGCTCAGTCGGGCACCGTTGCCAAGGGCGCCTTCGCCTGGAGCGTCGCCTTCGGCCTGTTCCAGCTCTTTTTGACCGTCTGGGGCGCTATTGGCCTTGTCGCGCAAAACGAGCCGCTCGCCTTTGTGATGCTCATCCTGACCAACGCCATCCTCACCGGCTGCGCTTGGGCCAGCATCGCCCGCGACCGCATCGCCCCGCGCGTCTTTGCGTTCGCCGGGCCCAACGCCCCCGCCCCCACCGGCAAGCTCGCCCGCCTGCGCGGCGCCTTTGTGGGCAAACCGCTCGTCGCCGCCGTCCTGTGCCTGCTGCTCGCCGGCGTCTTTGCGCTGCTGGGCATGGAGGTCTCGTCCAACCACGACTTTACCTGGGTCTACCCCCTGTGCATCCTGCTCGAATGGGCCATCATCGCCACGCTCATGGTCGGCCTGTTCTTCCTGTTCCAGCGCCACGGCGCAGCCCCCGCGGTCTTGGCCTTTGCCCTCTTTGTCCTGGGCATTGCCGAGTTCTTCGTCATCACGTTTAAATCCATGCCCATCCAGCCGGGCGACCTTTCGGCCATCTCCACCGCCGCCGCGGTCGCCGGCACCGGCTACACCTTCTCCATCTCGCTGTTCTGCGTGCTGTCCATGGGCTTTACCGCCATCGCCATGCTGCTATGCGAGTACGCCGGCCTGGTGGCACCGCACCGTCAGAAGGGCGCCGCCAACGCCAAGCGCATGCTGCTCACCAACCTGCTCGTCGCCGTGCTGTGCCTGGGCGGCGTGACCGCGCACGTCACGCTCATCGACTACTACAACACCCTCGGCATCACCGTCTACACCTGGCGCCCGCTCGAGAGCTACTGGCGCGAGGGCTACCTGCCCGCTTTCATTAGCGCGGCGCAGTCCATCAAGCCGCCAAAACCCGCCGACTACTCCGTCGACGACGCCAAGGCCACGCTCAAAAAGTACGCCAAGGCCTACGACAAGTCCGACGCGGCCAAGAGCGACGAGCGCGCCGCCGCAAAGGAGCAGTTCGATAGCGAGAAGCCCACGGTCATCGCCATCATGAACGAGACCTTCTCGGATCTTTCGATCTACCAGAACATGCGCGCCGGCTACGAAGGCCCGCAGTACTTTAAGAGCCTGTCCAACTGCCTCAGCCGCGGCAAGCTCTACGTGAGCGCCTACGGCGGCGGCACGGCCAATACCGAGTTTGAGTTTATGACCGGCAACTCCATGGCCAACCTGGGCTCGGGCGTGTACCCCTACACCATCTACAACATGGAAACGACCGGGAACCTGGCAGAGCAGTTCAAGTCGCTCGGATATTCCACCACCGCCATGCACCCCAACCACGCGACCAACTGGAACCGCGAGAACGTGTACAAGGACTTTGGCTTTGACCAGTTCCTGTCCATCAACGACTTCCAGGGAGCCGACACCCTGCGCGGCATGGTGACCGACCAGGCGACCTACGACAAGATTCTTGAGCTGCTCGACCAGAACGCCGATCCTCAGTTTATCTTCGACGTGACCATGCAGAACCACTCGGGCTACGACACGGGCCTGCTTCCGGTCGACAAGCAGATGCATCTGAACATCGACACGACCGACCTGGACACCAAGACCGTCGAGGACGGCACGCTCTCCGATGTCGACGAGTATGTCTCGTGCATCGAGCAGTCCGACCAGGCGCTTCGCTACTTCCTCAACGCCCTGAGCAAGCTCGACCGTAAGGTGGTCGTGGTGTTCTGGGGCGACCACCAGCCGTTCTTCCCGTCCAAGTTCAACGATAAGTGGTTTACCGGCGAGGACGACGCCACGCATCAGGAGCGCCTGTGGCAGACCGATTACATCATCTGGGCCAACTACGACGTTGCCGGCTGCGACCAGACAAGCGAGGTCGACGACCTGTCCACCAACTACCTGTCCACGCAGCTGATGCAGCTGATCGGCGCACCGCTGACCGACTATCAGAAGGCGCACATGACGCTGCGCGAGTCGCTGCCCGCTATCAACTCCGTGGGCTACGAGGACGCCAGCCTGCGCTGGGCGCTCTCCTCCAACGTCACCGGTGACGACGCCGCTGCCGCTGCCGCAACCAAGGCGCGCGAGGATTACGCCAAGATGCAATACTACGAGATGTTCCGCGACGGCAAGAACGTGTACACCGAGCACTTCCAGACCGAGGCCAACGAGACCGACCCCAACCTGGCGCCGGGTACGACCAAGATTAAGTAGCGGGCCTGTATCCCGGTTCGTCTGCCCGGCCGGCGCGGAATGTAAGATTCCCTGCTCGGGCAGTCCTGCTCGCACGGAGAGCACATTAAGTGCTCTCCGGCTCGTGCGGAACTCGCGATGAACCTTACATTCCGCGCCGGCCGGGCAGACGCCTCGGTGTTGAAGCGCGGCTTGTCATGGGGGAATCTGCTGAATATATATAAGTTGAAGGCCACGTCATGTGGCCTTTTTTGTATCCGGAAACCGTGTCCCAGAATTCACGTCCGGAACGGGATGCAGTTTCCGCTTACGGCCCCGTTGGGAAACTGCATCCCACTCCAAAAGCAAATTCTGGGACGCACTTTCCGAATCCCCATCCATCCGGAAAGCCCGTCCCACTCTGAATACATCCAGCGAACGCATGCGAGCGTGTCGTCCAGGACGGTCTCGTCATCGCGGTGATGGAAAATATCGTCCCAAACGCTTGCCACGGTTGCGCCCACGAGTGTCAAGAAAAAAGCCTCGAGAATCTCGGGGCTTTCACATTTGTATTGTTTTGCACGAAGGACCGCGAACGACGAAGCTACTCGCCCAAAACGGCCTTTTTGGCGGCTGCAGCCATGTTATCCAGATCTTCCTTGGTGGGATGGTCCTTCGCGGCAACCCAGTTGTCGAGCAGCATCTTATAGCGAGCGTTTTCGGGATCTTGCTCGAGCATGGCCTCGTAGCGCTGCTTGACCGCGGGGCCCATCTTGCCCTGGCACATCGCCCAGCCCGCAAGCTCGGCATCCCCAGCCAAATTGGAAGTTACGCGGTCGATAATCTGCTGATAATAGCTCTGGTCGGCCCCAAAGCCGCAGGTGCCAAACAGGAACACGCGCTTGCCGTGCAAGGCGGAGAGCAACGCCGCGACCGAAGGCGTGCACGCGCCCTTGTCGCACCAAAAACCGACGAGCACCGTGTCGGCCGCGCAGGCACCCTGCGCCTCGAGCGCAACCTGATCTGCATCCGCATCGTCGCTCAACGCCGCGGCATGGACAAACTCAACGCCCGCAGCCTGCAGAGCGCGCTTGATCGCGCCCGAAACCATCCTGGTATTACCGCTCTTGCTGTTAACCACCAAAGAGCACGTCATAGTCACGTTGCCTCGTTTCCCCAAAAACTAAAGCCACTAATGCAATTTATTAGATGAATATCTTAGTACTAACGTGACAGATGTAAACCACCGTCTGTCGATTGGCGACGCAGGCAACATCTTTGGACAAATGCCCGCAGCGCAAGCCCCATACTTTTTAAAATTTGGGACAGTCAAGCGGCCCTGCCCCCGAATCAATGACAATCGTCACCATAATATGCCATCAATCGTCACCATAATTCTCCGTTAATCATCACCTCAAATTATCGTTAATCGTCACCACGTTGCTGGTAGAATACATAATCAAAGCAATTAAAGAAGGAGGCAGTATGGATAGATATGTAGACAGATGCATCGATAAGGTAATCAGGCATAATCTCGATATCTTCGGTGCGGTTCTCATTCAAGGCCCAAAGTGGTGCGGAAAGACCACTACGGCAAAACGTTTTGCTAGATCATCCTTGTCTCTTTCCGATCCAACTGGTAATTTTGCCGCCCTCCAGCTGGCTCAGATCGATCCAGCACAGGCAATAGCAGGACCCTCTCCTAGGCTCATCGATGAATGGCAGGAAGAGCCAAAGCTGTGGGATGCCGTACGTTTCGAGTGTGACGCAAGACAGGGAGAATCCGGACAGTTTATTCTTACGGGCTCAGCAACGCCGCGAGATTCGAAGCAGCCGATGCATAGTGGCGTTGGACGAATAGCAAGGTTGCGAATGGATACCATGACGCTGTTCGAGCTTGGCGTTTCTTCTGGCTTAGTCACTATCGGAGCGCTGCTTTCAGGTCATCCTGCTAAGCAGGCAGTCGGATCGATTGCCGGCATCTCCGGTATCGCCGATTTGCTGTGTCGTGGCGGTTGGCCTCAAGCGATGGGAAAAACAACTGAAAATGCCATGCGGATTGCCGCTGCTTATGTTGATGGCGTATGCGAATCGGATGTTTCTAGAACTGACGGCGTTAAGCGTGATCCGGTCAAGGTCAGGTCTCTTTTGACATCGCTTGCGCGAAATGAGTCGACGCTTGCCGGATCGAAGTCCATCGACAAAGATATCGGTACCGGCGTTTCGAAGAATTCGGTCTCCAGATACATGGATGCTCTGAGACGAATCAATATCATCGATGATATCCCGGCTTGGCATCCGGCGCTCAGGTCGCCGGTAAAGCTGCGGCAAAGCGCAAAAAGGCACCTTGCCGACCCTTCGCTTGCCGTTGCGCTGCTCGGAGCAAATCCGGAATCATTGGCATCTGACCCGAAGACGCTGGGACTGCTCTTCGAATCCCTCGTCCTGCACGACCTTAAGGTCTATGCAGCCGCAAACGACTCGTCGGTGTCCCACTACCACGACGCCGACGATCTCGAAGTCGACGCCGTTATACACAGGCGCGATGGAACTTGGATTGCCGTGGAAGTAAAACTCGGAAGTCCGCAGATCCCCGAGGCATCTGCAAACCTGCTTCGACTCGAGCGCAAACTTGTCGAGCGTGGCGAGAGACCGCCCGCGGCCAAGCTCATCGTCATCGGGTTCGGCATGCCGGCCCACACAACGCCCGAGGGCATTATCGTTGCCCCCGCTGACACACTCGCGCCCTAGCGCTGCATTACATGCCCCACGGGCTTGCTCACTGGGCGAATTGGCTGCGGTAGAGTTCGGCGTAGAAGCCGCCTGCCGCTAGCAGCTCGTCGTGCGTGCCGCGCTCGATAATCTGCCCGTCGCGCATCACCAGAATGCAGTCGGCGTTGCGGACGGTGCTCAGGCGGTGCGCCACGACAAAGCTTGTGCGACCGGCCGTGAGCTCGTCGAATGCCGCCTGCACCTGCAGCTCGGTGCGGGTATCGATACTCGAGGTCGCCTCGTCCAGCAGCAGAATCGCCGGGTCGGTGAGCATGACGCGTGCGATGCACAGCAGCTGCTTTTGGCCCTGGCTAAACGTGCCGCCGTCCTCGCCGATCACCGTATCGTAGCCGCCTGGCAGCTGCACGATAAACTTATGCGCATGAGCGCGCTTGGCGGCTTCGACAACCTGCTCGCGCGTAGCTCCTGGGCAACCGTAAGCGATGTTGTCCGCCACCGTGCCCTCGAACAGCCAAGTGTCCTGCAGCACCATGCCAAAGGCGCGGCGCAGGCTTGCGCGCGTGTAGTCACGCGAGGAACGACCATCGACCGCAATGCGACCGGCATCGATATCGTAAAAACGCAGTAGCAAATTGATGAGCGTCGTCTTGCCACAGCCCGTAGGACCGACCAGGGCAAAGCGCATGCCGGGCTTAGCCTCGATGCAGATGTCCTGCAGCAGCCTGCGGTCGGGCACGTAGCTAAAGTCCACATGCTCAAGGGCGACCTCGCCCTGCGGTGCGGCAAGTTCCACGGCATCTGGCGCATCGGGCTCCTGCTCGCGCGCATCGAGCAGCGCAAACATACGGCGCGCCGAGGCATACGCCGTCTGGATCTGCGTAATGACGTTGGTGACCTCGTTGAACGGCTTGGTGTACTGGTTAGCATAGGACAGGAAGATCTGCACGCCGCCCACCGTGAGCGCCGCGGGCACGCCCGTGATCACGCCCGCGCAGCCGATCACGGCGACCACGGCGTAGATGATGTTATTGATAAAGCGCGTGCCGGGGTTAGAAAGCGAACCCATAAACTGCGCGCGCTCGCCCGCCGTATAGAGCTCGGCGTTGAGAACATCGAAGCGCTGTTGAGCATGCGGGCCGTAGGCGAAGGCGTCCACGAGCTTTTGCTCACCCACATACTCCTCGATATGACCGCCGAGTTGGCCCTGGATGCGCTGTTGAGCAGTGAAGCTCTTATTGGAAAGCTTGGCGACGGCACCAGCTGCAAAAATGGAAAGCGGCGTGACGAGTACCACCACGAGCGTCATGGTCAGGTTAATGGAGAGCATAAACGCGAGCGTGCCCACGATGGTGATAACACCGGTGAAGAGCTGCGTAAAGCCCTGCAGCAGACCGTCGCCCACCTGATCGACGTCGTTGACCACGCGGCTCATAAGGTCGCCGTGGGCATGGCTGTCGATAAAGCTGAGCGGCATGCGGCTGAGCTTATCGCTCGCCTCCACGCGCATGTCGCGCACCGTTTCGTAGGACAGGCGGTTGACGCAATAGCCCTGCAGCCACTGGAAGGCCGCAGCACCTACGACGACAATCGCGAGCTTGGTAACGAGCGGCAGCAGCGCATCGAAGTCCACCTGCCCGGCGGCGACGATAAGGTCGATGCCCTCGCCAATGAGAATGGGCGTGTAGAGCTGCAGAATCACCGAGACGGCGGCACTCAAAAACGATGCCGCAAACGAGACGCGGTGCGGACGGACATAGCCCAGCAGGCGGCGGGTCACCGCACCCACGGGATAGCGCTCGGGATCGCCGGGCTGGCGCGGACCGTCTCCCAGGTCGTTGAGGCTATCGTTGCCGGACACGTTGGCCGTCATCGTGGCGACCGAACCGGAGGAAGTGTACGGATTCATTTAGCAGCCCTCCTTTGCGCAGATGGATGCGGGGGCGGTCGGAGTGGACGCGGGCGTCGTGCTCCCCTGCTGACCCTCGAGCTCCTCGCGGCGAAGCTGCGACTGGCAAATCTCGCGGTAGAGCTGGCAGGTCGTGTAGAGCTCATCGTGCGCGCCCAGGCCCGCGACCGAACCGTGGTCAAGTACGCAGATCATATCGGCGTCGCGCACGGTCGAGACACGTTGGCTCACGATGACGGTCGTGAGCGGCAGCCCGCCCTCGGCGGCACCGCGCACACTGCGCTCGCGGATGGCATGGCGAAGCGCCGCGTCGGTCTTAAAGTCGAGCGCCGAGGCAGAATCGTCCATGATCAATATCTGAGGCGAGCCCACCAGGGCGCGCGCGATGGTCAGGCGCTGGCGTTGGCCACCGCTGAAGTTCTTACCGCCCGCCTCGACCGGGGTATCGAGCCCCTGCGGCTTGTTGCGCACGAACTCGCTCGCCTGCGCCATGTCGAGCGCCGCCCAGAGATCCTCGTCGGTCGCAGCCTCGTCGCGCCAGGTCAGGTTGCTGCGGATGGTGCCGCTCACCAGCGACGCACGCTGTGGAACGGTCGCGACCACACGGCGCAGCTGGTCGAGCGGCCAGGTGCGCACGTCGGCGCCCATCACACTCACGCTGCCGGTGCTCGCATCGTACAGGCGCGGGATAAGCGAGACGAGCGTGGACTTGCCGCTACCCGTACCGCCGATAATGCCAAGCGTCTTGCCCAGCGGGAGCTCCAGGGTCACATCGTTGACGGCATTTGCCGCGCCCGCGCCAAAGGAGAAGCTCGCATGGCTCAAGCTCAGCGCGGGGACCGGAACAGCGCCACCCGCCAGTTCGCTCGGCTTGGGCAGCGCAACCGACTGATTGCCCTCGTCGGTGATGCTCGGCTCGCAGTTGAGCACCTCGTTGATACGCGAAGCACTCGCGCTCGCCTTGGTAAAGACCACGACCAGGTTGGCGACGTACACGATGGAGGTCAGGGTCTGCGTCATGTAGTTCACAAACGCCATGACCTGACCCTGCGTGAGCTCGCCCACGTTGACCTGGATGCCGCCCACCCACAGGATGGCGCACACGCCCAGGTTCATCACCAAAAACGTGACGGGGTTGAGAATCGACGAGAGCTTGCCCACCGCGATGGCAGTATTGGCCTGGTCATCGGCGGCTTGGGCAAAGCGCTCGCGCTCGTGATCTTCGCGCACAAAGGCGCGAACCACGCGGGTGCCCGAAAGGCCTTCGCGGCAAATAAGCGCGATGCGGTCGAGCTTTGCCTGCAGCTGCTTGTAGTACGGAATGCAGCGCGCCATGACAAACCAAAACACCAGGCCGATAGCGGGCGTGCAGATCAAAAAGATGATGCCGAGCTTAAGGTCGATGGCAAGGGCCGCGCACATAGAGCCCACCGCCAAGAAGGGCCAGCGGATGAGCATGCGTACGCCCAGCGCCACAGCGAGCTGCACCTGGTTGACGTCGTTGGTGATGCGGGTGATAAGCGACGGCGTGCCAAAGCGGTCGAGTTCGGCATAGCTCAACTTGTTGATGTGCTGGTAGAGCGCACCGCGGATATCGGTACCCATGCCCTGCGAGGTGAGCGCCGCCATCTTTTGGCAGACGAGCGTAAACGAGATGCCGATCACAGCCATGGCGCCAAGCAGCATACCGTAGTGGACGACGGCGTTGACATCGTGTGCGCCAATACCCTTATCGATCATCTGGGCAATCACCAGCGGCGTCAGCAGGTCAAAGATCACTTCGATCAGCTTACACGCAGGGCCAATCACCATATACCGGCGAAACTTACCACCAAAACGCCTGAGCAGCTCAATCATGTATAGGCGCTCCCTATCATCATCCACATTCAATTCGAACCATGATAGTACCGCCACCCCAAAAGAAGCGTAAACAACTCGTCATTTCTAACGGGATTCAGTTTTCAGAGGGGTATACGCGCACACCCAGCCAGTGTCGGGTCAACTAGCATGGTATATTTACATTAGTGCTACCAAGTTAGTCGCCGACCCTTGAAATGAGGTGCCGAGATGAACGACATTCTCGCAAGAAGAGCAAGACGAGCAACTGTGGGCATCGCCCTTTCCGCGGCACTTGTCGCGGGAATCGCCCCCGCAACGGCGATCGCGGCAGAAACCAGTTCCCCCACCGATGCAGTCGCCTTGCAGACAGCGGCCGCGAACTCGAGCGAAACCGCGGCCACCGAAAAAGACAAAGCGTATGCAGCCATGCAGGAAGCGCTCAAAAACCTCGAGGCCGCAAAAGACGCCGCAAGTCCCGAGAAAATTGCGAGATTCAATGATGACATTACCCGTTTTCAAGAGTACCGCGAAAAGATGGCGGCGCAAGCCGCCGAAGGGAGGGAACTCCTTCCCACCATGCAAGCGGACGTCGATGCTGCCCAAGCCAAATACGACGGGGCCATCAACCGGGTAAGCGAGCTCCAGGCAGAATTAGAGAAGAAACATGAGATGCTTAAGACACTCGAAGCACTCGGCTACGAGGAGTTTGTCGAAACTACTAAACAGCAAATAAAGCAGTTGCACAGTGAGATCATATCGGCAAAAACGCACGTAAACTATTGCGAAACGGAGCTCCGCGAGTTCCAGTACCGCCTCAGAAGAGAGGAAAGACGAGTTAATGACTGTGAACGTGCTGTAGAGAAATATAAAGCCGATATCGACCGGTTCACAGCCTGGCGAGATGCGCTCCTCGACAATTTGAAAAAAGCGCAAACGGCCTATGACGACGCCTGCAAGGCATACGAAGAGGCAAAGGCCGCGGCAGACAAGGCCGCCTCGCCCGAGATAACGAAACCGACCGAGACGACGCCTCCCTCCGGCTCAACGCAACCCGCCGAGGCGACACCGCCTGCAACCGGCAAAGACGCCTTACCAAGCTCCCCCAAGCAAGCGAACACAAGCAGCGGCAAACAGACAGATGCGACCGCCGGCAAGCTCGCGAACACGGGCGACGCAGCACCGAGCGCAATCGCACTCGCAGCAGTCGCCGCCGCAGGACTCGGAATAACCGCCACGGCCACACGCCGCATCAGGAACTCAAAATAGCCGACAGAGCATTCTGCCTTCACCAATCCACAAGCCCAGAGACAAATAGAGGCCCGTTTCCCCAACCCAGGGAAACGGGCCCCTTTAACTGCAAAAATGCAAGCAACAGCACCGCCGCCTCTTGAACCACGTAGCCATCAATGCCCAGACAAAACCAGCAAGCCGCGTTCCTTAAGGGATAGATTTAATGGCTGTTAATCAAGGGGCATACGCGCACGCCCGATCAATGGCGGGCAAACCGCCTGATATACTTACATTAGTGCTACCAAGTTAGTCGCCGACCCTTGAAATGAGGTGCCGAGATGAACGACATTCTCGCAAGAAGAGCAAGACGAGCAACTGTGGGCATCGCCCTTTCCGCGGCACTTGTCGCGGGAATCGCCCCCGCAACGGCGATCGCGGCAGAAACCAGTTCCCCCACCGATGCAGTCGCCTTGCAGACAGCGGCCGCGAACTCGAGCGAAACCGCGGCCACCGAAAAAGACAAAGCGTATGCAGCCATGCAGGAAGCGCTCAAAAACCTCGAGGCCGCAAAAGACGCCGCAAGTCCCGAGAAAATTGCGGAAATCGATACTAAAATTGCCATTTTTCAAAAGAACTACGACACTAATTTGGCGCGAGCTGCCATATATAAGGAATCCCTTCCTACCATGCAAGCGGACATCGATGCAGCCCAATCCGAATGCGATAAGGCCCACAACCGAACAAGAGACCTTGAGGCAGAATTAAATAAAATCCCCCACACGGATTACGAAACTAGATGGCAGTTGGAACTGGCGATCATGGATGCACAAGAGCAAGAATCTCGTTGTGAAGATAAGCTTGAGCATTGCCGAATGCGCCTCGAAAGTCAGAAAAGCCTGATTTATTTCTTAGAAAGCGAAGTAGAGTTTAATAAAACCCACCTCGACGGAGAAACAGCCAAGCGAGATGCGCTCCTCGATAATTTGAAAAAGGCGCAAGCGGCCTATGACGACGCCTGCAAGGCATACGAAGAGGCGAAAGCCGCGGCAGACAAGGCCGCCTCACCCGAGATAACGCAACCGACCGAGACGACGCCTCCATCCAACTCAGCGCAACCGGCCGAGACGGCACAGCCCGCCAGCTCGCCCGTGACCGGCAAAGACGCCGCACCGAGCTCCGCCAAGCAAGCGAACACAAGCAACAGCAAGCAAGCGAATACGACCGCCGGCAAGCTCGCAAACACAGGCGACACAACGCCAAGCGCAATCGCACTAGCAGGAATCGCCGCCGCAGGCCTCGGAATAGCCACCACAGCCGCACGCCGCCTCAAGAACTCAAAATAGCCGCCAGAGCATTCTGCCTTCGCCAATCACGAACCCAGAAACAAAAGAGGCCCGTTTCCCCAACCAAACCGGGGAAACGGGCCTCTTTACTTGTAAAAACAGATGGCAATGCCGCCATCCCTTGAACCGCATAGACACCGATGCCCAGGCAACACCAGCGAACAGCATAACGACAGGGATAGATTTAATTCAGATTAATGCGCCCTCTACGGGTGATTTTTGGACGAAGTGGCCCGGCCGGCGGCGAGGTATTTGGTAGTCGAGCGATCCCGCAGGCGCAGCCGAGGACCAGCGAGACACCAAATATCTCGCCGCCGGCCGGGCCAAATCGCGGCACCAAAAAGCGCCCGTGCGCTCGATGGATTCGGATGCCCGACAGAGGCTCCTTATGGCTGCTTCCTTCCGGACCTGACCAGATTCGGAACATGTCGTCATCCGAACCCATCGAACGCGCTAGGCGCTCGGTATATCTTACCTGCTCCCGCCCGCCAGAGCAAGGTAGCTAATTTGGGACGGAGCTTTTTTGACTACTTTTGCAGCCCGATTGCCAGAGCAGCCAATGAGTAGTCAAAATAGTCCCATCCCAAAATGACCGGCTTGGTGCCGCACCGCAGAAAGGGCCCATCTACTACGTTTAGGCCACAGGGGTCGACCATAGCCGACTTTTTCGAAAATCGGCAAGCTTTCTACCTGCGGTTTTGTTTTTGTAAATTCCGGGATGGTCGAGAGTGGCCGGTTTAACGTAGTAGATGGCCACGTTTCGTGGCAGGCGGTCCGACCCAAGGCACAAGGCAGCCAACCTCGAATGGACATTCTCGAAGTTGCGGTGGAATACGGACTGAATTGGCACCTTAAAGGCAAAAACACTCCGTATTTCACCGCAACTTATCGAGGGGGTGGGTTTTAGAGGCGAGCGAGGTCGTAGGCTTGGGCGGCTGATTCACCGGCGAAGATGAGGTTGGTTGTGGCTTCCTGAGGATTGAGCGCCTGGTCGAGGGACATGGGCTTGCGGCAGATCGGCAATACCAAGTCAATACCCTGCCCATATACCGCGTCCAGGTTGACGGCGCGACCGCCCACGACGGCGACCACCGGCTTGCCATATCGCTTGGCGCGGCGAGCCACACCCACCGGTGCCTTACCGGCGGCGGACTGCTCATCCATATTGCCCTCGCCCGTTATGACCAGGTCGATATCACGCATGCGTTCGTCAAACCCAATCAGATCGAGCACCGTCTCCACGCCCGAGCGTAGCTCCGCACCGAGCGCCAGTAACGCCGCGCCCAAGCCACCGGCAGCGCCCGCGCCGGGCACGCCGAGCACCGAGCCAAATGTCCGTGTGCCCTCGGGTGTGCGCAACAACCCCTGAGCTCGCACCTCGAAAATTGCCGCATCGAGCAGGCGACCGTAGCCGACCATCCAGTTGTCGTACTTGCCCAGCGCCTCGGCATCATCCGTCGGCAGGCCCTTCTGCCCGCCGAACACCGCCAGTGCGCCTCGACGCCCCACGAGCGGATTCTCGACATCCGAAAGCACAACGATACGAGAGCCACCCAAAGCCTGCAGCGCTGGCGCCAAATCAACGCTCGCCACCTGCTCAAGGCCGGCAAGACCGGGGGCGACATCGCAGCCCCGATCATCGACCACGCGCGCGCCCAGCGCCTGCAGCGTGCCGGCGCCACCGTCGTTGGTGGCACTGCCGCCCAGACCAATATAGAGTGTCTTTGCGCCCATGCGAACCGCGCGAAGCATGAGCTCGCCCACGCCATAGGTTGTGGCCGCCAACGCCGCCGACTCCGCACAAGGCGAATACCCAATGCCGGCCGCCTCGGCCATCTCAATTACAGCCGACTCGCACTCGACATCAACCAGCATCCGGGCAGACGCGCGCTTGCCCAAGGGACCTGCCACCTCGCAGGTCACAATCTCACCGCCGCACGCGGCAACGGCATCGAGCGTTCCCTCGCCACCATCTGCCAGCGGCAATGTACACACCTCGGCATCGGACCACACACGGCGTATGCCCTCGGCAACCGCCGCCTCCGCCTGCGCACTCGACACGCTGCCCTTAAAGGAATCAATCGCCAGCAGCACACGGCGGGGCCGACGGCATGCGGCACCAAAGTCAACCGCCGCGCCAGCATCCTCACTAGCACCTGTAAGCGCTGCGGCGTGAGCGGCGTGTGCTTCAAGATCGGCCCCACAACCGCAATCAGCGCCGCCCGCTCCGCGCAGACCGCCAAAATAGCTACTCAGCAGCTCGCGGCATTCATCCGCCAGGACCCCAGCCGTCACGTTAAACCGATGATTCAGGCGCGAGTCGGCATTCAAATCGTATAGGGATCCCAACGCGCCCGCCTTGGCATCAGCCGCGCCATACACGCAGCGCCCCACGCGCGCGTTAACCATTAGCCCCGCGCACATGCAGCAGGGTTCCAACGTCACATAGACCGTACAGTCGGAAAGGCGCCAACGACCGAGCGACCGAGCGGCAGCACACAGGGCCGCGAACTCTGCATGAGCCGAAGGATCCTGGTCGAGCTCGCGACGATTATGCGCCCGCGCGACGATCTCACCGTCGCGCACCACTACGGCTCCGATGGGCACCTCGCCCACCGCCGCGGCGGCTCGCGCCTCCGCCAGCGCCTCGCGCATGAACTTCTCGTCGATTTCGGTGATCGTCATCGTTCGCCTTCCCTGTTGCAAATTCAAAACGATGCTATCATTACGACTCACGGAGAGATGGCAGAGCGGTTGAATGCGGCGGTCTTGAAAACCGTTGAGCGCGAGAGCGTTCCGGGGGTTCGAATCCCCCTCTCTCCGCCACTTTTAGTGATGCACCGGTGTCATGGTCCGCTCAAACAGCGCATCGACCACGTCGGCTATCTCAGGTCGACGCTCAAGATCGTGGCCCGATTCCCACCATATCGTGAAAAGTCGAATAATACCGCCGGCGACAAACTCAGACGTCGTCTCGAGTGACACGGGGGCCAGGGCATCCTCGGCAAGCACGTTCATCACACGCTCGCGGATGGAGCGGGCAATGCGGTCGCAAATAACGTTGGTCAACATGCCCGACATGCTGCTTGCCAAAATGTTATCCATGAGCTGCTCGTGCGCCAGAATCAAATCCATGGCATCGTCCAAAATCGCGTGCCGAAGCGCGCGCACGTCCTCGGCAGATACCGCGCCGGCCTCATCGGGCTGTTTTTGCGGCAAGCCCGACATGAGCTCATCGATATAAAAGGCAAAGTAATCGTTCTTGTCGCGAAAGTGCTTGTAGAACGTCGTGCGGCGAATCATGGCACGGTCGCACAGCATGGCAACCGTCAGGTCCTCAAAACGATGCTCTTCCAAAAGCTCGGTAAAGGCATCGAACAGGGAGCGGTAGGTTTTCTTAATGCGAAGGTCCACTGGTATCGCCATCCTCAGGGCAAAGACAACACTCGTCAATCTGTCGCATATCTTACACCTGTACCTCGCGCGCTTTGCCCCGGTGCCAACCCCGCCGAAAACACAACGCTTACCGGAAAGTTCGGCACGGTAAAACGTTGCGGGTATACTAGTAGCGTTATACCAACGGCAGCTGGCGCATGCCGCCGCGGCCATTCGAAACGGAGACATCATGATTACCGTCATCATCGGCATCGTTGTTGTCATTGTGATTGTCTGCGCCATCGCCGGCATCTACAACAACATGGTCACCAAGCGTAACCGCATCGATAACGCCTGGCAGAACATCGATACGCAGCTGCAGCGCCGCAACGACCTGATCCCCAACCTGGTCGAAACCGTCAAGGGCTACGCCAAGCACGAGCAGGAGACGCTCTCCGCCGTGATCAGCGCGCGTAACACCGCCGTCAAGGCCACCACGCCCGAGGCCAAGATGGAAGCCGACAACGTGCTGACCGGCGCACTGCGCCAGCTCTTCGCTGTGGCCGAGGCCTATCCCGATCTTAAGGCAAACACCAACTTTACGCAGCTGCAGGCATCGCTCGAGGACACCGAGAACAAGATTAGCTATGCACGCCAGAGCTACAACGACTGCGTGCTCAGCTACAACAACGCCATTCAGACGTTCCCGGCTGTCATCTTTGCTGGCATCTTCCAGTTTAAGGAGCGCCAGGGCTTCGAGGCCGCTGAAGCAGCCCGCCAGGCCCCGACCGTCAAGTTCTAGTAGTTTGACAGCGCATCCTTAATCGGCCAAATGCATAAACCGCCCCGTCGAATGCATACTTCGACGGGGCGGTTTCCTTTTTCGCGAAGGTCCCCCTCTAAGCGTCGTGCATTTTTAGGAGTATTCAACATAACCAAGGGCTTCGGGCGCCACGACAAATGCCAAAGACCGCGAATATCCCTGCAAATCAAACGCTGTCAGCCCGTAACCCCACCCATCATTCGTAGAAAACATCGAGAACTCCCGATTTTTTGCCCGAAGCCGGTATGCAGGGGCCTTCGATTGCAGAATACTCGCAAAAATGCACGTCGCCACCGCCCCCACATGGCGCGAAGCAAAACAAAAGGGCGACCCTCCTTTCCGGCGCACTCCGCAGGACGCAAGAAGCCCTCGCCGCACGAAGTGCGCAGCGAGGGCTTCTTGCATGTCCGAGGACGCGCCGGGAGGGAACTTGTTCTCTGCCCGGACAGCTAAGACAGCTTACGCGACGGTGTAAACCCAGTTGTGCTTATCCTCGACAGCACCGGACTGGATACCAGTCAGGGTCTCGCGGAGCTTCTTCATCACAGGACCGATCTCGGTGTAGCCAGCCGGGAAGGTCACGGTCTCGTCGGCGCCGTAAACCTTGTTGTCGATCTCGCCAACCGGGGAGATGACGGCAGCGGTGCCGCACAGGCCGCACTCCACAAAGGTGCCGGCCTTGACCTCGGCCCACTCGACGGGACGCTGGTCGACGGTCATGCCCAGGTCCTGAGCAACCTGAACGAGCGAACGACGGGTGATAGAGGGCAGGATGGAGTCGGTGTGCGACTGAGGAACGACGAGGGTGCCGTCCTCCTTCACGAACAGGACGTTGGCGCCACCGGTCTCCTCGACATAGGTGCGGGACTCGGAGTCGAGATACAGGTTCTCGGCATAGCCCTCGCGATGGGCCTCCATCGTGGGCTTGAGGGACATGGCGTAGTTGAGGCCGGCCTTGATATTGCCGGTGCCATGCGGTGCCGCGCGGTCATACTCGGAAACGCGCAGCTTAACGGGCTTAAGGCCACCCTTAAAGTACGGACCGACCGGGGTCACGAGAATGCGGAACGTGTACTCAGGAGCGGGAGCCACGCCGATCACGTCACCGGAGCCGATCATAAACGGACGCACGTACAGGGTCGCGCCGGAACCGAAGGGCGGAACCCAGGCGGCGTTGGCAGAAACGACCTGCTTGACGGCCTCAACGAACTTGTCCTTGGGGAACGGGGGCATCTCGAGGCGCTGGGCAGAGTTATACATACGCTCAGCGTTCATGTCGGGACGGAAGCAGACGATGCTGCCGTCCTCGGCGGTGTAGGCCTTCAGGCCCTCAAAGACCTCCTGGCAGTAATGGAAGATACCGCCGCACTCGGAGACATGCAGGGTGTGGTCGGTGGTCAGGCCGCCCTCGTCCCACTCGCCATCCTTCCAATGAGCCTCGTAGCTGTAATCGGTCTTCATGTAGCCAAAGCCGAGGCTACCCCAATCGATATCCTTCTTCTCGACAGTCATATGTCGCTCCTTACATACACAGTTGCATACTCGCGAACCCGCACGCAAGGACCGAGGCCGACCGCGTCGCAACGTCGCACGCCCGGAGCGTAGAGCCGGACGGGACACGCGAGCAGCATCAAAGCCGATGGCACGTCGATTCGCATGCACGAGATTGTACTCCGCACGCGCGTCGGATAAAACGTTTTTCTTTAACTAAGTAAAGTATTTTCATTTGACCGAAGCTGAAGAGGCCCGCCACCGTAAACGGTGACGGGCCTCAACTGCACGGTTTGCGCGCTGGCTCGAGCTAGGCGTTCTTTTTGCCCAGCTTAGCCTTAACCAGACCGACCACGGTCGGGATGATCGACACGGCAACGATGCCGATAATCAGCAGCTCAAAGTGCTCCTGCACAAAGGGAATGCCGCCAAAGAAGTAGCCCAGCAGCGTAAAGACCGTCGACCAGGTAATGCCGCCCAGCACGTTGAAGACGACAAAGTTGCGCCAGTGCATGCCGCCCATGCCAGCGATAAAGGGCACAAAGGTGCGGATAAACGGGAAGAAGCGACCCAGGAAGATGGCCAGGTGACCCCACTTGTCCAAGAAGTCCTCGGACTTTTTAATGCGCTCGGGCGTCATGGCCTTGACCTTGCCCGAAGCGATAATCTTTTTGCCAAAGAAGTGACCGATCATAAAGTTGCACTGATCGCCCAAAATGGCCGCGGCCCATGCGGTGACCAGAAGCGCCACGATGTTAAAGCCGCCGTTGTGGGCAAAGAAACCCGAGGCGAACAGCAGCGAATCACCGGGAAGGAACGGGAAGAACACCACGCCCGTCTCGATAAAGATGATCAGGAACACGCAGCCGTAGGCCATAAGCGGGCCGGCGGCGATCCAGCTGGCGATCGCGGTGCGCGGGTCCTTAAGCAGCTCGGCAATAAAATTGATGAAACCCATGAAGTAAAACCTCTCAGTTGTGGGCGCGGATACGTCCAAGTTGACCAGTATACGGTTGCGGTGCCCCCTCGTGCGCAGCCCCACAAAAGCATGACTCCATTACCAGCAAGTTTGCATAACTGACACCTGTCGCGCAATGCCGCCAAGATTGTTCTTCCTAATCCCTAGCGAATCGCTATACTTTATTGAATCGCATTGCCATGGCGCTAAGGGAGGGCGGCCGGTGAGCTTTATCAATACCATTCGCGAGGACATCAAGACCGTCCAAGCGCAGGACCCCGCCGCGCAAAACGGTCTGGTCATCTTCCTTTCCTATCCTGGCCTGCACGCCAAGTGGAACCACGTGCCCGAGCACTGGCTGTGGGAGCATGGACATCGCTCGCTCGCCCGCGTGCTCTCGCAAATCACCCGTCATATCACCGGCGTCGAGATTCATCCCGCCGCACAGATCGGTAAGCACTTCTTTATCGACCACGCCATGGGCGTCGTCATCGGCGAGACCACCATTGTGGGTGACAACTGCGTGCTCTACCAGGGCGTCACGCTCGGCGGTACCGGCAACGAGACCGGCAAGCGCCACCCCACCCTAGGCAACAACGTCACCGTGGGCACGGGCGCCAAGGTGCTCGGCAACATCCGCATCGGCAACAACGTCAAAATCGGCGGCAACTCGGTTGTCGTCAAGGACGTGCCCGACAACTGCACCGTCGTGGGCGTGCCGGGACGCATCATCAAGCGCAACGGCTGCCGCGTGTTCGAGGAGAGCTTCGATGCCAAGCAGCATCGCGAGTACATGCCCGACGATGCCGCCGAGCAATCCGCGCTCAACCGTCAAGGCATCACCGAGAATGCCCGCCGCGTCAAGGAACTCGAGCGAGAGGTGGCCGAGCTCAAAGCCCTCGTCGCCAAGCTCGTGGACGAACGCTAGAGGCGGACGACCACCGACAACATTGACGCCAACGCAAAGGCGCGCCAGAGGATTCACCCCCGGCGCGTCTTATTTGTGATGTGGCAAAGAGACTGTCCCTTTGTCACATTATGCGAACTGGCTCAGATAGAGGTCGGCGTAGACACCCTCGGCAGCCAGCAGCTCCTTATGCGTGCCCTGCTCGATAATGTTGCCGTGATCCATGACCAAGATCAGGTCGGCATCAACAATCGTCGACAGGCGGTGCGCGATCACAAAGCTCGTGCGCCCGCGCATGAGCGCGTCCATGGCACGACCGATGGCAAGCTCGGTACGCGTATCCACGCTTGAGGTCGCCTCGTCCAGGATGAGAATCGCCGGGTTATTGAGCAGCACGCGTGCGATGGTCAGCAGCTGACGCTGGCCCTGGCTGATGCTCTCGGCATCGTTGGCCACGCGTGTGTCGTAGCCCTGCGGCATGGTGCGCACAAAGAAGTCGACCTGCGCGGCACGAGCGGCGGCCACAATTTCGTCGCGCGTTGCCTCGGGGCAGCCGTAGGCGATATTCTCGGCAATCGTGCCGTCGAACAGCCAGGCGTCCTGCAGCACCATGCCAAACTGCTGCCGTAGCTCGCCGCGATCCATGCGGCTCGTATCCACGCCGTCGAGCGTAATACGCCCGCCGTCAATCTCGTAGAAGCGCATGAGCAGGTTGATGAGCGTCGTCTTGCCTGCGCCCGTGGTTCCCACCACGGCAATCTTCTGGCCCGGCTCGGCGGTAAACGACACGTCGCGCATAAGCGGCTTGTCGGGCGAATAACCAAAGCGCACATGCTCAAAGGAGACGCGGCCCTCCACGCGACCCGGCAGCTTGGCGGCCTTGTCCGGCAGCGGATCGGCCTCCATCTCGGGCTCATCGAGCAGGTCGAACACGCGCTCTGCACTCGCCAGCGCGCTCTGCAGCGAGTTGAAGGTAAACGACAGCTGTGTCATGGGTTCGGACGCCTCGTAGATAAACTGGAAGAACGCCTGGAACACGCCGACGGTCATGTGACCGGCAACCAGCATGCTGCAGCCCACCAGCGCAATAACGATCTGCGCCAAACGGCCGATAAAGCGCACCGCGGGGCCGACAGCATTGATCATAAAGTCGGCCTTGGTGCTCACACGAGCCAGTTCCTTCGAAGCCTCGTGCACCTCAGCGGAGCTCTGACGTTCACGGTTAAACGCGCGGATCACCAGACGGCCCGAATAGCCTTCCTCGACCGCACTCGTAATCTTGGACACCCACTCCTGGCGCTCGCCCGTCACATCGTGTGTGCGGCGCGAGACGACCTTCGTCACCAGCAGCGACAGTGCCGTAAAGAACAGAAAGACGAGCGTAAGCTGCACGCTGAACACGAACATCACGCTCACAGCACCAACAACCGTGCCGATCGACACGAGCAGCTGCAGCAATCCGCGCTGCATGCTCTCGGACATCTTGTCCAGGTCGTTGGTCGCGCGGCTGACGACCTCGCCGGGACGATGCGCGTCAAAATAGGCGAGCGGCAGACGGTTGAGCTTTTGCGCGATGCGGTTGCGCAGGCGCAGATTGAGGCGTTCGGCCACGCTCGACATCAAAAAGCTCTGGAGCGCGTAGAACGAAGCGGCGGCCGTCCAAATCATAAAGTAGATGAAGATGGTCCTGCCGCAGTTCTCCCAGGTAATGCTGAAGGTAGCGTTGTTGGCAAACGTCAGCTTCATGTGCCCCCACAGCTCATCGATCACACGGGCGCTATATGCCGGCGCGGCGGTGTTAAAGATGGCATAGAACACAATGCTCGCGAACACGATATAGAAGCGCCAATGGTCGCCGGCAGCCTCACTCCACAGGCGGCGCACCGTCGCCCAGGTATCCCGAGGCGTCTCGTCCTCGTCTTCGTCGTCCACGTCGCGCATGCGCTCTGCCTCGGCGCGGGCACGCTCGTCCTCGGCACGTTCGTTTTCCTCGTAAAGCGCTTGGCGGCGAGCCTCGCGCTCGGCTGCAGCCTTGGCGGCGTCATCCAGCTCGGTCGACGCGGCAGCCGTTTCCTCGACCAGCCCCGCGGCAACGGCGTCATCAACGCCGCCCTGCTTCTTGAGCTCCTCGGCCATGCTACTCACCTCCCTTCATTTGCGATTCCGCGATGGCGCGGTACACCTCGCAGGTTTCCATAAGCTCCTCATGCGTGCCCAAGCCCACAACCTCGCCGTCCTTGAGCACAACAATCTGGTCGGCGTGCAAGATCGTCGAGATGCGCTGCGCGATGATGAGCACCGCAGCGTCACGCGTCTCATCTTGCAACGCATGGCGCAGGGCGGCATCAGTCTTAAAGTCCAGGGCCGAAAAACTATCGTCGAAGATATATAGGTCGGCGCGCTTCATGAGCGCGCGAGCAATGGCTAGGCGCTGGCGCTGGCCGCCCGAAAAGTTCGTGCCGCCCTGCGCCACCGGGGTATCGAGCCCCTGCAGTTGGTCGAGCACAAAGGTGCTCTGGGCAACCTCAAGCGCATGAAGCATGTCCGCCTCGGTCGCGTCCTCGTTGCCAAAGCGCAGATTGCTTGCCACGGTGCCCGAGAACAGCCATGCCTTTTGCGGTACGTAAGCGATGCGCCCGCGAATCTCACCTTGCGAAAGCTCGCGCAGATCGACACCGTCCAGGCGAATGGCGCCCTTGGTGGCATCGTGGAAGCGCAGCAAGAGCTTGGCCACCGTCGACTTGCCCGAACCCGTCGAGCCGACGATTGCGGTCGTCTGACCGCGACGACAAGTAAAGTTCAAATTGCACAGCGTGTCCTCGTCGGCGTCGTCAAAGCGAAACGACATATGATCGAACACGGCGACCGCATCGGCCCCGTCCTTTGAGTCGGACGCGGCCGCATCAAGCGTACGCTGGCCATCGACGATGCTCGGCTCAATCTCCAGCACTTGCTGTGCACGGCTTAGGCATGCCGCGGCGCGTGGCAGCGTCAGCACCACCATCTGCGCCATCATCACAAAGAACAGAATCAAGATTGCGTACTCGAGCACCGCAGAGATGCTCGCAATCTGCATCGCATGGGCGCCCACGCGGTTGCCACCCACCCACAGCACCGCCACCTCGGCGATATTCATCAAAAAGAAGCTTGAGCTGTCAAGGCCCACAAACAGGTGGTTGACTTTGATGGCGTTGGCGGCGTATTCGCTAAACACCTCGTCCAGACGCCGTTCCTCGTGGCGCTCCTTGTTAAACGCACGGATGACGCGCACGCCCACAATATTCTCGCGCAGCACCACGTTCATGCGGTCGATAAAGCTCTGCAGGCGCATAAAGATTGGCGCGGCGTTGGCAACGGTAAAGACCGCCGCCACCAGCACGATCGCAACGACCACGCCCAGCAGCGTGCCCATGGCAGGATCGATAAACCAGGCGAAGATGATGCCCGCCACAGCCAAAAACGGCACGGGCAGCACCAGCTGAATCGTCTGCAGAATCGCCTGCTGAATCACGTTGATGTCGTTGAGCGAACGCGTGATCATCGATCCGGTGCCAAAGC